>JAZRHJ010000219.1:0-10506 GCA_045644695.1 Alphaproteobacteria bacterium
GATTATGTTAATAAATTTTTCCCGGACAAAGCATTCGGAAATGCCTCTCCTGTTCACGGAAGCATGACGCAAGCACTTGATTTTGGCACTAAAACAGCCGGAGGCACTGCTATGAAAGTTGGCAAAAAAGTTGGCGGAAAGGCAATGGAAGGTGTAGGAAACATTATATCGGGCAAAAGTGCGCCAATCGGTCAACAAATGGGAAATTTTGCCAAGAAAACATCTTCGGTCCTTACAGGTACCGTCGGACGTGTTGTTATGGGTAAAAAAGCCAGCCAAAGTTTGCAACGAAAAATTAACAGTAAAATTGATGAAGGTGCCGAACGTATTGATAATTCGATAAAAGAGCGCAAAGAAAAAAGACAAGCAAAACGCGAAACCAGACGAGAAAAAAGGCGCGAAAAATTTAATAATTCCGCAATTGGAAAAGCATATAATAAAGCAAATGATACATATCAAAAAGGTATACAAAAAGTTGCCAATGCCAGAAAGAAAATAGATGCCGGATTTAAAAAAGTAACCGAGCCAATTAAAAACTTCAGAGAAAATTCGGTAAGAGCAATTGACACATTTGTTACTAATCAATCAAATAGGCGTGCAAAAACACGCAATAAAGTAAGTAACTGGTCAAAACTCTATAATAAAATTGATTCTGGTGCCTTAAAATCTAATGCCGGAGATTCTGCTCTCAAACGTGCCGGCAAGGCTAGTTTAAGAGGCATTGTAAAAGCCCCTATTAAAGTTGTGGATGCTGCACATCGTGCTGTAAACGGTGTAGCCGTTATTGGCTTAAATACAATTACCATTGCCGGAGGAGAAGTAGCAAAAGGCCTTATTAAAGGCACCACAAAAATTGTAGAAGCACCTATAAAACTGGTTAGCGGTGCTGTACAAGCACCTGCAGCCTTGGTTGAAGGCACTATGCGTTTAGCAAATGTAAGGCAAAATTTTAATCTTGCAAAAAAAGCGCTAAAGTCTGCGGGAGAAGTTATGGCAGAAACCGGAAGAAAAATGCAAGACACCAATGAAACTGCTGTAGATTTAAATAAAAAACGCGAAGAAGAAGAAAAGTATGAAAAAGAAAAACGTGAAGCCGGTGAATGGTAATAATTAATTTGTATGGGTAAAAAGATGATGAAAACACGGTTTAAATTAAATATAGATATTTTCGCAATAATATTATTCGTAATGCTATTGTTGCCAAATTTTGCACATTCTGAAGGATGCGGAGGTAGTTCTTGCGGCAATTCGACCTGTGAATTAAAAAAAGTCGGCGGAATTTTGCAAGAAAGATGCCCAAGCGGTAAAAGATACGATGTTGACCCAAACTGTGTTATGAATCAAAACGCTAAACCTGGTTCTTGTATCGATACAATGCCTGTTGCATCTATGGCCCGTGTTTCAGAAACAAACTGCTATCGTGCAAACGGCGCCGGCGGTAACCCAACTCCTCGTAACCACTTAGGAACAGACTATGCTGCCGTTGCCGGAACAGTCGTAACAGCAGCCGCAGATGGAGTAGTTGTTCACGCAAAAGGTATGTCAGGCGGTGGCCGAACCATAATTATTGAACACGAAAAAGCATGTCAATGTACTGCAGGCAATGGTGGCGGTGCCTGCGATACAAAATATGTAACGGTTTATATGCACCTTTTACAATTTCTTGTATCAGAAGGCACTACGGTTACAAAAGGACAGCCTATCGGTCAAGTTGGCGGGTCAAATTTTAAAAACGGAATATTTTGCGATTATCCCAATAAATCGGGCGGATGCAGTCCTTACGGCCCTCACCTTCACTTTGAAATTCATAGCGGAGGATGGGATAAAGGTTATTCAAATAGCGGATTAAAAGCATCTGTAATTAATCCGTTATGTGATGACATTCAACAATTTTGCGGAGGTTGTTCATACGACGTTCAACAATGTCAAAATAAGTCCGGTGCACAAGAATGGGAAGAATTAAGCCCTGAAGCATCATTAATTAAACAACAGGCAACGGCAACCGGTATGGCAACTGCTCCTATTGCTACGGGAGAACAAAAGATGGCTGATGCTGGATGTTCGCTCGAAAGTTTCTTATCTGAACATACTTCATGTTGGTTCTGCCCAATGTTTAAGGTATTGTTTAATACCGCAAGTATTCTCGCCGAAAAAGCATATAAAGCTTTAGCCGTTAGTGTTATTTCGGTTGTATTGGTTGCTTTTGCAATATGGGTAAGTGTTGTAATTTTGAGACACATTGCAGCGGTAGAAGTAAAAGACCCTCGTAAGATGTTACAAGAAATTATGATACAAGCATTTAAGGTATTTATGGTTGTAGCAATATTAAACATTAGTTTCTATCAGGTTATGCATTTAACTTTAGAACCGGTGTTCAATACGGGAATGGCTTTTGTTCAGGCAATTTCCAGTGGCCCTTGCGATAGTGGAGCAAGTTACTTAGAAGGTGTAAGAGGCTACGATGAGGCCGGCTACAGTCCGGAAGCATCAAACGGCGGACTTCCACGCAGTATCGGTATAAATATTTTATGTTCAATAAAAAGTATGCAAGATAGCCTGATGCGTTTGTTCGGCTACGGATGGCAAGCATGGTGTATTGCTTGGGGACCAGAATCGTGGTTGTTAGGGATGTTACCGGACTTTGGTTTTATGTTTACCGGAGTTGTCCTCATGATTGGCGGATTAGTGTTGATAATTTCCTTCCCTTGGTGTTTGGTCGACTGCGTAATTCAGATGGCTATTGCTTCTGCGCTCGCACCTGCGGCACTTGGAGCATGGGCGTTTAAGGTAACAGGACGATACCTTAAAATAGTGTGGGATTTCTTTATGAATGCCATGTTTAACTTTGTATTCTTAAGTATCATACTTTACATTATCATGACTTGCGTCGACTTATTTATGAACAGACTAAAAGAGAATGCCGCAAGCGGTTTTGAATTTTTGTCAGACCCAATTAATGGTCTTGCATATTGGGGAGTAACCTGCTTAAAATTGGTGGTTATTTGCCTGATGGGTTGGGTATTTTTAGATGAAGGTAAAACTTTTGCCGATAAATTTGCCAAAGGTGCAAATCTGGGTATTGGTAAAGGTGTTGGCGGTTCAATGGCTCAAGGTGCTAAAAAAGCAGGCGGTTTAGCAGGTAAAGCAGGTAAAGCCATCGGTAAAGCAGGTATGGGACTTGCTAATAAAACCATAGGCAAAAAACTTCGTGATAAACGCAATCAATACCGAATAAATAAAGTTAAAAACGGTGCCGATAATGTTATAAAAGATGATAATGGTAATATTATAGGCTATGAAAGAACCAGACGTAACATATTAGGACAAAAAGTAACACGAAGAGTTAATGTCGGTGAAGACGGAAAAGAAATTTGGTCAAAAGAAAAACCGGCTATAGGCAGCGGATTAAAAGCAAATATTCAAAATAAAATAAACAATACTCGTCGTAATGCCATGTTCGGCGGATTAAAAGATGCCAAAGACATTTATGATAAAGACGGAAATCTCGTTGCTCGTGAAGGTAAAAATGGAAAAGAATATTATGATAAAAACGGAAATGTTACAAAAAGAGAACACTATCATCGCAATTTAATAGGTCGAAGAGTTACTACCACTGACGAATTGGGCGAAGATGGAAAATGGCATATGTCACGCACAAAAGAAAACTTGCGTATGGAATTGCTTTCTAAAATGACTGCTTCAAATCCGGACAGCGCACTCCATAAATTTGCTGAAGAAAACAGGGTTATAAAACATCGAAATTTAGATCCTACACAAGCAGCAAAAATGGTAAGCAGTGATAAAAATTTATCTGTTGTTGCTCATCGTGATGCAAATGGTAATATAGTACAAAAAGAACTACAGTTCAAATCTGAAAATGAACAGGATTTGTTTGCAAAAGACGGCAGTATTAACATGCAAAATCTAAACGCTTTAATTGCCGAGACCAATCATGATGAAAAAACTATCATGGAAGCGGTTACCGTAGCGGCTCTTAAAAACCGCGGCATTACAATTAATAGCCAATTTTCATCAAGAGATGTTGCATATGACAAAGCAACAAAATCTATGACAATTTTACAACGCAACCGAGACGGTACGTCTACTCAAGTGCGCATGTCATTTGGTGGCCCCAATAACAACCAGATGCTAACCGAAGTTACAAACATAGACAGAGCCGGAAACTTTATAGTACACAAAGATAACGGTTTCCAAAATTGTACAATCAGATCAAATTCTAACGGAACAGCATCTGTATCGTATGGTGTCAGCGATATGCAAAGAAAACTTCATCCGTTCTCTGATGTTCTTAACAAAAACGGCCAATTTGCAGGCGGTGTCGATAAAGGTAAAATGATGTATGGTTTTGATGAAAGAGATTTACAACGCCATGCTGCGCAAGTAAGAACAGGTAAAGCACAAAAATGGGTACCATCAAATTCTGAACAACAAGTAAGAAGATATAACAATGCTCAAGATATGATGCAAAGAGGCTCTCAAACACCTCAATCGACAACTGGTGGTCAGACACGTGATAATACCACAACAAATTCTTCAAGACAGAGCGACGATACCCGTGAAAAACTAAATCAAATTCCTACACATCCAGATGGTAAAACTGCTACTTGGGAAAACCCGATACGTGAAGTTACGGTTAATCCGGATGGTACCAGAGTAACAAAAGCTCATTATGTCGATGCAACCGGTGCTATAGCTACTCACTCTGACAAGCATGATGAAAAAGGTCGTATCGTGGAAAGCCACTACGAAGATAATAAAGGTAACAATCATTATGAGAGAACCAAATATGATGATACTAATAATACATCTGTACGTACTTACACACACCATGCTAGCGATGGTAGTGTTGTAGAATCTGTTGATCATAAACAGTATGATGAAAGAGGAAAAGTTATCAGTTCTACATCAAAAACAAAAGTACACTCAATAGATGAATATGGTGTCTATACACAGACATCAATCAGCAAAGATGGTAAAACCATGGAAGATACTAAAACATATACGGATGGTTCTTCTGTACATCAATCTTACAAATATGATGAAAACGGCAGAGTTTCAGATAGAACAGTTACTACCACCAATAGCAACGGAGTAAGTGAAACTTTACAACATCATAATAAATATAATGATAAAGGAGAACTTGTATCCGAAAAAATAACTACTGAACGTGGTTGGACTACAACAAATGAACATTCTGTTGATGCAAACGGAAATAAAACATCTGATAGTACAATAAGAGATGAAGAAGGACGTGTTCGTAAATATACAATTTCATCTGCTGAAGGCTCATATACTTCCGAAATGAATTATAGTGATGATGGTCGAACAACATCTGAACACAGAACCTCTGTATCTGCTTCGGGACAAAGAGAAGAATCAACGATAACCAAAAAATATACAGAAGATGGGCGTCTTGATTCAAAAACAACCTCGTCAGGTGGTATGACTTCAACAGAAACTTATGATGACCAAGGACGTGTCACAGGAATCGTAAGAGCATCTGGTTTTGGTGTATCTACTTCGACAATTCAATATAGTGAAGACGGTAGAAGTGCTGTTGCTACACATATATCCCCAAGTGGTGATACTTATACAACCGACAGGGTATATGATGAAAACGGTAAAATGATTTCAGAAACATACAGACCGAAAACACCAAAAAAATAACAATATTTAGTGAAAACTAACAAAACTTTGTACAAACCGATTACCACTAAAAAAATATATTTTAGTGGTAATCGTACAAAATTATCTGAAAAAATATAAATTTTGTCTTGCAATCTGGTTATGCAGTGTTATTATTACTTCAGTTTTTATTCTATTATAAGAGGTTAAAATGGAAGAAATTATTTTCCCTAATCAGATAAGGATGCAGAGAAGACTAAAAGGTATGTCTATGCAGGAACTTGCCGACCATTTAGGCGTGAGTTTATCTGCTATTTCCAAAATTGAAAAAGGCTACCGCAGGTTAAACCAAGAGCAATTAATTCAAGTTGCCGAATTGACCGATTGCACATTACAAGACTTATATGTAAACGAACAAAATTCGCAATCTGAAGTTGTTATTTCTTGGCGAAGAGAACAGGAAAGACGTAACAAAATAAACATTGATGCCGGCTTAAAGATTTTAGGTGCAGGTTTACGTCACATTCGTACTGATAGAGGCCAAACCTTAATGGAAATTGCCGAACGCGCAGATATGACCCTTTCGGTATATCACCGCATTGAAATGGGGCAAAGAGAAGTTTCCGAAAAAGAATATGCTAATATCGCGAAAGCATTTTCTTTTTCCGATATTAATGAATTGAAAAAAGCAGTATCCGAACTCGAAGATGAAGGTAAACTTACCGAAATTATGGAAAGAACCGACACAAAGTTCAAATTGCTTTCAACTCCTAAAGGTGGTACGGTTTCGATGTATGGTGTTCCTACCAATGAAGCACTCAAAATTAAAATTTTCGGTTCGCCTTCTCAAGACGGAAATATCATCATTAATAAAGAAGATAAAGATGCCAAAGAAGTTGCAAGGCCAACTAATTTAATGTACAAAAAAGAAGCATATGGGGTTAATTTGTGTACACGCAGATTAGGAAATTTATTACCTAATCGCGCTATATTGTTTGTAGATCCTCAAGATATTGTCAGTATCGGAGATATAGCCATTTATTACATAGATGATACTACTGCTCAAATACTTAGCATTCGCGAAGATGATAACGGTCAGTTATATGGGCTTAGGTGGAATCCTGATGAAAAAATAAAATTAACCGACCACGATTTAACGAAAATGCATAAAGTTGTTGCAATTAACTTATAATTTTAATAAACTCCACCTTAAATAAGTGGAGTTTATTAATTTTTAACTTGAAATTTACTCCTTTATGATTAAAATGTTGTAGAATATTTTTGTTTTAACCGTATAGGAAATTAGAAGTGGCAGACGAACTGATAGAAAACGCTGAATATGGAAGAAATAAAAACGAAGAAGAGCCCCCTATTTTGATTGCTCAACGTTTTTTAAACATTTATAGGCAAATGCACATTTTTAACAGAGATCGCCAAGAGCAATTTAACGACATGTTACTTGAGATGAAACCCGAAGTACGTATATTGTTGAGTACGTTACCGGGAGGCGGTTTGCTACTTGAACATATCGCAGAAACCGAAACTAAAAGAGGTGTATCTTCTTCATCATCGGTAAAACAAAATTTAAGAAAAAGAGAAAGTAATCTGCCAGATTCATCTGTAGGCACTGGCGATCATCGTGATGAAAATCGTAGCGGTGGCGGCGGTGTAATTATTGATGCTTCTTTTGCAAACGAATTGTCATCTTCTTTATCTATGGCTTTGCAACAAAATGAAAAAAGATATAAAGAAGATATGAAAGTACTTACAGAAACACTCACCCATTCAATTATGGAATCTCAAACCATAATGCTTGGTATGATGCGAGATATTCTTGTTGCTACAAAAAGTACCGATAAAAATTTTACAGATACAAAAAACGATAAAAATAATTTTAAGGCTATAACATATCCACAATTTGCTACTCCCGCTTCCGAACACAAGATTATTGATACAAATACGGGAAAAAATATTCAAAATAAGTTTAATAACAATAAGTCAAGTAGTTCAGAGCATGTTAATAAACCTAATGCGGCGCCTCAACCGGCACAACCTAAACCGCAAGAGACTAAGCCTGTTGTTAACGAGCCTATTGTTAAAATTACTCCTCCGGACGTAAAACCCAATGTTAATGTTGCGCCTCAACCGGCACAACCTAAACCGCAAATCAAACCTAATGCGCCTATCAAGCCATTACCTCCCGCAGCATTAGCAAAACACTTAAATCAAAATAATGATTTCTCTTCTGCAAGCATTCTTAATTCAAATAATGTAAATAACGTTGCAGAAGCTAAGAAAAATGAAGAAGTTTCAAATATTTTACAAAATACAGAGACTAATAAAAATAAAGAAATTTCAAATACTTCGCAATCAGAAATTAAGAGTATATATCAAGATGAACTTAATAAAATTAAATTTGCCATAGAAACAGATATGAATGAAGAAGTTTCTTTAGATGATTTTGGATCTGCTCCTGTTTCTTTAGATGCTGATAGTTTTGATAACAAACCGATTTCTTTAGATGCTTATGGTTTTGATAATAAACCGATTTCTTTAGATACTGATAGTTTTGATTTTAAACCGTTTATTACAGATAACGACAATAATTCTAACAATATATCACTCATACAAGAAAATACCTTTGAAGAAAATCAAAGCATACTATCTCCTATGGACTTATTGTCCGATACAGACACCGACGATTGGGAATGGGAATATGTTGAAGACGACTCTGATGCTGATGAGTGGGAGTGGGAATATGTCGAAGACGATGCCGATTCTGATGAATGGGAATGGGAATACATTGAAGACGATACTGACGATAAAAATAAAAAAAATTAACTCAGAATTAAACTATATCAATTATTATAAAACATAAGGAGTTTTGATATGGAAAATAATGTACCCAAAATTATAAATGAAAATATGCCGTATAATGGTAATTCTACACCACAAGCAACAGAAGAAAATCTGCCGAGTGCACCAAATAATACAGTAAAAGTAACCAGAGAAGATTTGTGGTATATTGATAATTATCTGGTAATTAAAGACTATTATGATCGCACAATATCTCGCATTGCCGCAAGATGTGTTCGTATGGGAAATATACCAATTGAAGATCACCCGTTTTATAATTATATACTTGATGTATTAGAAGAAATTTGTGAAACAGGCACATATATTATTTCTAAACCGGAAATGTATCCTTATGTTGAAAGAAAAATTGCTGGCGGAATAACTGCATTGCAAAAAAATTTAGCAATGTTTCAACAAGAACTGCAAAGTAATGCTTCGCCCGATATGATAAAACAAGATCCTGCAGAATTGAGGAAAATGAAAGAAGCATTGGGTGATTTTGACAATTCATTTGATCCAACAGCAGGCGCAGGCATGAATATAGATGATTTAATGAATAAACTTATGGCTGAAAATAAAAAAGAACAGGAAGAAAAGGCAAAAAACAATCAAGAGTAACAATTCAAGGAAATAAAAATGAAAAATAAATTAGTGGCGTTTTTTACGGTTTTAGGAATATTTTGTATCAGTGCATGTAAAACGCCAGAATTAATACCAGAATCGATACCATTTAATGAAGGCATTAATGCCGAGTTTGTTTTTCCTAAAGATGAGCGTCGAATTCGCACTTCAGACGGTGCTAATGCTCTTGATTTGGAAACCCCTTTACGATGCAATGTTAATTGGGCAAATCAGCAAATGGTTTTAACATTACCGTTCAGTAATTCGGCATTTAGAATTGAACGCTTGGAAAAAACCGATAAATTACCCGGTTTTGAAGTTACCGGTTTCACATTTGAAACAATGTCTGCCGAAAAAGCATTATACCAATTAACTAAAGAAGCAGGTATAAAACTCGTTGCTAAAGACGCTCCTTATACCTCACTATCGGGCGAAAATTTAAAAGGTGAATTTTCGGATATCGTTAATATGATTACTGAAGCCGCCGAAATTTTTTATTCTTATGATGCAAAAAACAATGTGATGACACTTTCTCGCAAAACAGAAATAGCATTATATGTGCCTGAATCAAGACCTATCATTTTATCTCTGCTCGACGTTTTAAGAGGTGCAGGAATAACCGACTTAACAACAAATTGGTCCGATTATACAATTACTCTTAATGTTGATATGGAATTAAAAAATAAAATAGTGTCGTTAATTGATTATTTTGAGCGTAACCCTAATTTAATTGCTTATGATGTCAGCATATTTAAGATTTATCCTAAAGATAACTGCAATGTTGAATGGAAAAAATTATTAGATGAATTTAATTTTGGTTCCATAACCACGACACAAACGGGGGTAATAGGACGTGTTTTAACCACAACAAATGAAATAAGTATGGAAAGTTTAATCAAATTTATAGAAAAAAATGCCACCATTGAGCCCGTTTCAGAAGGAAAATTTATCGTACCAGATTTGTGGTTATCGCGTTTTGATGTCGGCAAATGTGGCAGAATGGACACAAAAGAATCTCAACTTTCATTACTTACCAAAGCATCGGTTAGCGACAATAATCGAATAACATCAGAGGTTACTCTCGAAACAAACAAAGGACAGATTACTAACTTCAAAATTCGTAACAAACTTGGTGAAAACTTTATGATAATCGGTATACCGAGTGACGTGTACCTAAATGAAGAAAAACCCTCTGAAACCGTAATATTTATGGTTCCGAGAATTATAAGAACATTAAAAACAACCGAAACGATTAAAAATAAAATTTAAGAGGAAATAATATGGATAATACACCAAACAACAAACCTCAAAATAATATGAATATGCCCGATGGTACAAACAGACCTCGTTTGCGCAAAATTAAAAGGCC
The DNA here is from genome assembly GCA_045644695.1 of Alphaproteobacteria bacterium. Taxonomy (GTDB): domain Bacteria; phylum Pseudomonadota; class Alphaproteobacteria; order RF32; family CAG-239; genus JAFTYO01. Next base: position 10,493 of record JAZRHJ010000219.1, read on the forward strand.
TAAACAACATAAAG
>JAZRHJ010000220.1:0-3683 GCA_045644695.1 Alphaproteobacteria bacterium
AATAAAAATATTTAAGGAGGGCATATGATAACTATTAAAGATTTAAAAAAGGATGAAGAACTTAACGTTTTAATGGATGCGTTAAGCACTCAAATTAGTGCGCTTCAATATACCGATCATTCTGAAAGGCATTCTTCAATAGTTTCAAAATGGACCGGAATTCCGACCGATAAACTTATCAGCAACGAACGGCAAAAACTTATAGATATGGAAAAACTAATTGCTCAACGTGTTATCGGACAAGAAGAAGCAATTGTTGCTGTTTCGAATTCGGTAAGACGTTCTCGTTCAGGACTTAATGACCCTAACAAGCCCATCGGTTCGTTTTTATTTTTAGGTCCGACAGGCGTCGGTAAAACCGAACTTGCCAAATCTTTAGCCGAATTTTTATTTAATGATGATAAAGCAATTTTACGAATCGATATGTCGGAGTATATGGAAAAGCATGCTGTTTCACGCCTTATTGGTGCTCCTCCAGGATATGTCGGGTATGATGAAGGCGGGGTTTTAACCGAAGCCATAAGACGCAGACCATATCAGGTTATATTATTTGATGAGGTAGAAAAAGCACACCCCGATGTCTTTAATGTCTTGTTGCAAGTTTTAGATGACGGACGTTTGACCGACAGTAAAGGTCGTATGGTTGATTTCAAGAATACGTTTTTAATTATGACATCAAATTTGGTTTCTGATGGAACAAAAAAAGAAATACGTGAACGTTTAAAAAACTTTTTTAAACCGGAATTTATTAATAGATTAGATGAAATAATTGTTTTTGAACCTTTAAGTAAAGAACATATAAGCGGTATTGCAAAAATTCAGCTAAACCATTTAAAAGAAAGGCTTTTACAAACTCATAATATTCAATTAAATGTTGATAATAAGGCTCTTGTTTATTTAGCAGAAAACGGATACGATGCCGAATTTGGAGCAAGACCTCTAAAACGTCTTATACAGCAAGAAATTGAAAACGTATTGGCATTAAAAATATTAAACTCGGAAATTAAAGATAATTCTGATGTTAGAGTTTCAGCAAATGAAAATGGGTTGCTATTTATATAATTATTGCCTTTTCAAAAAAATGATGTTAGCATGCGGTCATGAGTAAGAAAACGACAATTTCAATTATCGCTCCTGCAAGTTGGATTAAGTAAGAATATCTTAATACCGCAATTTGTTTTTTGGAAAAAAATAATTTTATGGTAAAATGTTCTAATCAAGTACATTTTACGGAAAATTCATATATGGCAGGAACTGATGAAGAACGCGTTGATGCTATTCATAATGCTTTTACCGACCATGAAACAGATATTATATTATGTGCAAAAGGAGGTTACGGAACATCAAGAATTTTGAATGCTTTAAATCATAATATAATTAATAACCCTCAAAAAAAATTTTTAGGATACAGCGACATTACACTGTTAAATTTATATTTACAAAAATATGCACATAAAACAAAAACATATTTTTCGCCCAATGCTATTGATATTGCATACTTGAATGCAAATATAAATGAACCCACATTACAATATTTGGTTAATTTTTTACATAACGAAACAGACTATTTATCTTTTTCAAAATTAATTTGTTATAAATGAATCTATCAAAAAAAATAATTTGTCAAGAAGGTGTTCTATGGAAAGATTTAAATGTCCAGTGGGTGTATTCCTTATTTTAAGAAAAAATGATAAGGTATACTTACAACTTAGAAAAAATTGTTCTTTTTCCGGTATGTTCGGTGCCATAGGCGGTCATTTGGACGGTCAAGAAACCATCGTTAATGCTTTAATAAGAGAAGCCAAAGAAGAGGTTGGTATTGATATAAAACAACAAGATTTAGATTTGATGACAATTTGTCATTCTAATGCCGGCGGAAAAGAATATTTACAATTTTTCTATCAGTGTTCTAAATGGAATGGCGAAGTTATGAATATGGAGCCTGATAAATGTGAAACCATACAATTGTTTGATATAAATTTATTACCGGATAATATTGTGCCATATTTAAAGTCTGCTTTTGATAAATTTAATGATAAAATAATCTTTTTTGAAGAAGGATTTGTATGATTGTTATAATCACAGGAAAAGCAGGTTCAGGAAAAAGTACTTTACGCAAAAAATTGCTTGAGTCTTTACCATCGTTTACAAAAACAACTTCTTATACAACCAGAGAACCTCGTATTGACGAAGTTCAAAATGTAGATTATATTTTTGTTTCACATTCTGAATTTGCAAATAATAAAAACATCATTCTCAAGAGAGAAGAAAGCGGTAATATGTATGGTGTTGATAAATGCTCTTTACAACTTACTATTTTAGATACTAACGGCATTAATGAAATAAACAAACTACTTCCAAATGAGCAATCTGTTATTATTTGTTTAGAAGCGCCAAATCGGGTTTTAATTCAAAGGATGCAAGAAAGAGGAACCAATTTAAGAAAAATTTACGAAAGACTATCAACCGATAAAGGGTTGGTATTTGATAATTTGAGAGAACAATTTAAAAATATTCCTATATTAAGTTTAAATAGCACACAACCTATTGAGGCTACCGTACAACAAAGTATAGATTTTATTAAAAATATATGTATAAGTAATTTAGTGGCAACACTCAAACAAAGTAAAAGCAATCGGAGTTTATAATGAATTTTTCTTGCGGAATAGATTTTGGCACTACAAACACAGCTGCCTCTTTAGTTTCAGACAATCAAATACCCAGATTAGTATGTTTGGAACAAGATAAAGTTACCATTCCCAGCGCTTTATTTTTTGATACCGATGATCAGATTTACTTCGGATATAAAGCAATGTCAAAATATATTTCCGGAGAAACAGGTCGATGTATGAGAAGCATTAAGAGAATTTTAGGTTCAAACTTAATGAGAACAGGGACTCATATTAACAGTCGGCGAGTATCATTTATAGATATTTTAGGTTGCTATTTAAAAAATGTTAAAAATAAAATAGATGCACAAGCAAACACCAATGTAGAAAATGTTGTACTGGGCAGACCTGTTCATTTTAGGGATAATGATCCTAAAGGAGATTTACAAGCCGAACTAGAATTGCATAAAATTGCCACAAATGTCGGATTTAAAAATATTGAGTTTCAATATGAACCTATCGCTGCAGCATTTGCTCATGAAAAATCAATTCAAAAAGAAAAATTGGCCTGTGTAATTGATATAGGCGGCGGAACATCCGATTTTACCATTATACGTATCGGAAAAAGTTTAATGTATAAACCTGATAGAAAAGATGATATTTTAGCCAGTTCAGGTATTAGAATTGGAGGAAATGATTTTGATAAAGATTTATCATTAAAGTGTTTTATGCCAATTTTCGGTTACGGAACTAATCAGGGCGGACAATCTAAATATGATAAAATAATCAGCCTGCCTACATATCCTTATGTTACTATGGCGGACTGGAGTTCTATTAACTCCATGTATAATTATAAAGAATTAAATTTTGCTAAAAAAATGCTATTCAACGCAATTGAAAAAGAAAAAGTAAAACGTTTTGTTGAATTAATTGAAAAGGAAAAAGGTTATTCTTTATTAAATACTGTTGAGCAAACAAAAATACAATTAACTAAAGACGATAATATCAATGTTACACTTGATTTTGTTTCCGATAAACCGAATGTCATTGCTACTCGAGATGTCTTAAATATGG
>JAZRHJ010000221.1:0-2843 GCA_045644695.1 Alphaproteobacteria bacterium
GTTTGCCGGTTTTATTCCTAACAAAGAAAAAGCCCGATCAGATTTATTTAATGAACTAAAAAAAATCAATACAACTTTAGTTTTTTATGAGACTGCTCCCAGATTATGCAAAACACTATCTGTGATGAACTTAATATTTAAAGATCGTGAAATTGCCGTAGCCCGAGAAATTACAAAAATATACGAAGAATGTTTAAGAGGAAGTGCTAAAACATTGTATGACTATTATGAGCAAAATCAGCCTAAAGGTGAAATTGTAATAATGGTTGCTCCACCGATAGATGAAAAAGATATCGATTTTAATATTGAAGAAGAACTCAAATCAAGGCTTTCCGAAATGAGTTTAAAATCGGCGGTAAAGGAGGTTTTTGAACTTACAAAAATAAACAAAAACGAGATATATGATATAGCATTAAGGCTTAAAAATGAAAAATAATTTAGGAAATTTTGCCGAATTTTTGGCTCGTTTATATTTTAGGGCTAAAGGCTATAAAATATTAAAACAAAATTATAAAAGCGCATTAAAAATTCCGGCAGGAGAAGTCGATTTTATTGCCATAAAACGCAACACTTTGATTTTTGTTGAAGTAAAAAAGCGCCAATCAATTGAAAAAGCACGCTATGCCATAAGAACAAAGCAACAAAAACGAATCGTAAATGCTGCAAAATTATTTATATGCCAAAACCCGATGTATCAAAACTTTAACATACGTTTTGATGCAGTATTAATTAAACTGCCTTTTTCAATTATTCATATAAAAAGCGCTTGGGATGAATAACTTATTCTTCTTCCGGTTCTTCGGAATTGTCTATCGAATATCCGGTTGCTCTGACCGTACGAATATAATCCGGTCCAAACTCATTCAATGAACGGCGTAAGCGCCTGATGTGGACATCTACCGTTCTCGATTCAACGTATATGTTATCGCCCCAAACTGTTTTTAACAATATTTCACGCGAAAAAACTTTTTTAGGTTCACTCATTAGCAATTTTAATAAACGAAATTCAGTCGGACCAAGATGAATATAATTATTTGCTCTAAATACCTTTTTCTCGGTTAAATCCATTCTTATATCTTCAAAAACGACCTCTTTTACGGTAAGAACTTCAGGCGCACGACGTAAATTGGTTTTAACTCTGGCCATAAGTTCAGGCACTGAAAAAGGTTTTGTAACATAATCATCTGCCCCGGCAGTTAAACCTTTTATTTTATCTTCTTCCTGCCCTTTAGCCGTTAACATAATTATGGGTATGTTTTTAATATCAGGTTTGGTACGTATTAATTTGCAAATTTCAACTCCTGACATTTTAGGTAACATCCAATCAAGTAAAATAAGTGACGGACAATGCTCTTCTACTTTATCGATAACCTTTGAACCATTAGATTCAATAACTACATCGTAGCCTTCTTTTTCTAAATTATATTTCAGCAAAAGCGCTAACGCTTGTTCATCTTCAACTACCATTACTTTTGTCATTATACACTCCTTTTTTATCGTAGGGCTTCAATGTTTTTTTTGTAATCACCATCATTTAAAATGGCACTTCCGGCTACCAGCACATCGGCTCCTGCAGCAACACATTCAGCTGCTGTTAACGGATTTATGCCTCCATCAACTTCAATTAAAATATTTTTTCCCTTTATCATGTCTTTTATTTTAGTAATTTTATTAATACTTGAGTTAATAAAACTTTGTCCGCTAAATCCTGGATTAACACTCATTACTAAAACTAAGTCAAGTTTATCTAAAACATATTCTATTACGGTTTCGGGTGTTGACGGATTTAAACTGACCCCAGCTTTTATTCCGTGAGCCTTAATTTGCGACAATACTTTATCAAGATGTTTGCAACTTTCGGCATGCACAGTAATGATATCTGCACCGACATTTACAAACCATGGCACCATTTCAAGCGGATTATCAACCATAAGATGAACATCAAAAGGCAAATTAGTATACGGCCTTATACTTTTTACCGTCAATGGACCAAACGTTAAATTTGGAACAAAATGCCCGTCCATAATATCAAGATGTATCCAATCTGCTCCCGCCTGAGTCAAACTCCTTACCTCATCTTTTAAGCAAGAAAAGTCTGCCGATAATATACTTGGTGCTATTAATACCATAAAAAATACTCCTAAAAATTATTTATCTGCAGTTTAGCACACAAATATTTAAATACTGGTAAAAATATATTTGCATGTATTGATTTTTATACATCAATTATTATCTGTTTTATTCGGTATAAATTTTTGTAAGGAGATAAACATGGGAGATATGGCTCAAAAAATTGTTAAACTTGATGTTTCAGATTTAATAAATGTCTTAAATGAAGCATATGCTGAAGAATGGCTTGCATATTATCAATATTGGATTGGTGCTAAAGTTGTTTGCGGACAATTTAAAAAAGGCGTAGAAGAAGAATTTTTAGAACACGCAAAAGAAGAACTTGAACATGCCGATATGCTTGCGAATCGCATTTTGCAATTGGGAGGAACACCTGTTATAAATTTTGATGATTTAAGTAAAATTGCAAAATGTAAATACGAAGCGCCCATCAATGAGGATACACATAATTTAGTAGTTCAAAATCTCAATTCTGAACGATGTGCTGCAGGGCGCTATCAAGGAATATGTGAAATGTGTTTTGGAAAGGACCATGAAACATACCGTATTGCCGAATATATCCTAATGCAAGAATTGGAACATGAGCAAGAAATGGAAGATTTTATTAAAGATATGAATATGGCAAAAGAATTTTACACTAAGCAAAATTTTTAATAGTAATTATAAATTTTAAATTACTAAAATTATCTGATTTCCGGCTGTTATACACTTTA
>JAZRHJ010000222.1:0-2376 GCA_045644695.1 Alphaproteobacteria bacterium
TTCTTTTCTGTCGGTAAAAGAGCGTGTTGATGCCGTTAACGAGACTATTCAGTGGTATGATAAAATTCATAATACCAATTTATCTGCTTGTGTTACTGCGGTTCAATATTTCGGTTTACCGCTTTATGCCGCCGTTAAGCATAGTGCACATAAATTTATTGTTCCTATCAGTTGTCAGTATATGCCGATTGATGACGTGAAAATTAGTGCAAGTTGTGAATTGTCGCGACTGTATTTTTATGAAATCGGCATTGTAAGGTATCCTTATAATTTGTCGCAACATCTTAGCAATAAAGAAATTAAGATGCTCTTAGACAACAAGGAATACATTATGTTGATGCATCATGTTGCTCCTCCGGTGCACAATTTGCTTATGAGTTATGCACTTAAGGACGATTATGAAGATTGTTGTTGGGCTAGTGGTATTTCGTGGGATGATTTTGTTACGACGATGTCTTCACGCAAATATCACAATTTATCGCATATCGCTTATATGCTTAACAAATATCGTTGGTATAAGTTAACTTGCGATAAAAAGTTGTGTTATGAAAATGAACGCAATTTTCGTGCGGCAATTTATTTTCATGATTACAACTTGTCATCTGTGCTCGAATCTTTTAAATATTCAGGCTTGCCTAAATCTTTAAAGGAGGTGTTTTTAGCAACTGACCACTTTAATACCTCATCAAATGAGTTTGGTGATTTAGGGAAGTTGATGTGTCAGTTAGACTTATCTGTTTTGGCTGATAACCACTTGTATTATTTATATAAGTTGGCGGTAAGGTCAGAGTATGACGATGTTCCTTTTGACGAGTACAAAAAAAATCGAGTTATCATTCTTAATTATTTGAAGTCAAAAATTGAGAATGAGCAGATTTTTGATAAATTGGGGCAGTATAATGCAATTAACAATATCGAGACCGAAATTGCATTTTACTCTCATTAGTATTCGTTATTTGTGTTAAAAGTAAGGGTACCGATAGTATCCTTACTTTTTGCAAATAATGCTTGACAAAAATAAAATTTGTGGCATAATTATCAACATAACCAAATTATTTATATAGTCATATGCACATAGAAAACAAGAAAGAAATACTGGAAAGCATCCAGTGTCGTTTTGGAAGCCTTTTTTCAGAGGCTGTGTTGTGTAAGTTTGTTGATGAAAGTTCTTACACGTTGCGTCGAAAATTTGTTGAAACAATTAACGACGCTTACGTTGTCAGTAGGTATCTAAACACTTACGGGCATGAAATCTCTAGGCAAAGACTCACAGCTTTTAAGGAGTTGTGCTTTCTTGAGTTACAGCATTGCCGACAAATGCCTGATGTACAAAGTCATGATTGTATTGACAAGTATATGCACATTGTTGAACGTCTGCATGACGGGTCATTCGTTGGTCAAAGGGCAAAACTGCAAGAAATTGCAGACAAGTTGGAGTTGAAAATCGTAGAAACGATTCCAACGGATAATAAGCCTCTGATTGTTGCCTTCCTGAAAGTGGTATGCTTCTATGGAAACAAGAAGTTGTATTACTCTCTCGGACACATGCAATTAGTTAACAGGTTGCTGAGTTATCTTTAATAATAACCGGTAATCATTAAGCCAAAACTCCCTGCCAAGGGAGTTTTCGCTTTTTATGGATTATTTTTACCGTTCTTATATTTTTTGTACGGAATTTTTATCGATTGCTTCTTTTTTTCAAACCTTAAATCTTTTTTGACTATTTCATCAATTACACTCATTAAGAAACTGATAATCAATAAAAACGATATAAGCAAAAATGATGTAAAGAAAACCCATGAATGAGGAAATTTATCCATTATTGGTCTGGCAATTGAAGATGCCCAACCATCAAGGGTAAATATTTGCATTAACGAAAAGACCGAATCGGATAAAGTTGAAAATTCTATAAATACGCCACCGTATAAACTGACTGCAAGGATGGCGAATACATACAAAAACACACTAAAAGCTAAGGTGATTGCGATAAAGTTAGGTAAAAGTGTGCTAAAAATGTGCATAATACGTTTTAATTTTGAAAATTTGTTTATATATTTTAAAATTCTAAATAATCGAAATGTTCGCAATGTGATAAAATAACTGGCAAATGAAAAAGAAGAAATTGTAATAACAATAAAATCAAAAATATTCCAGCGAGATCTGAAGAAATCTGATGAATAAACATAAATTTTTAAGGTTATTTCAACTAAAAATATGGCCATACAAAGTCTATCTAAAATAAACAATATGTCATAATTGAGCGGGGTTAAATTGTCAGAAGTTAATAAGCCGAAAACGATAGAATCTAACAAAATGAGTGCCATTATAAAAAAGTCAAAGTTTTTATTATCAATAAATTTTTTAACTTTATTTCTG
>JAZRHJ010000223.1:0-6572 GCA_045644695.1 Alphaproteobacteria bacterium
CCGCAACAGATATTTCGGGTCTTCGCCGCCTTCGATCATGCGTGCCGCCCAATAGAGGGCAGCATCGGTATCTGAACCGCGCAAAGATTTATGTACCGCCGAAATCAAATTATAATGTCCGTCCCTGCCTTTATCATAAACAGGAGCGCGAGAACGAATAATATTTACAATGCTTTCTTTATCAAATACTTCGCCATCTTTGGCATAAGCCCAAACACTTTCCGCCAAGTTTAAAATATACCGACCATCGCCATCTGCGGTATCTTTCATAAATTCTCTGGCCTCAGCATCAACCGGAAGTTTTTGCCCTGTTATTTTTTCGGCTCTTCCAAGCAAAACTTCAAAATCATCGGCATTAAGTCTGTTAAGCACAAATACCTGACATCTTGACAGCAAAGCGGCATTTAATTCAAACGACGGATTTTCTGTTGTTGCCCCAACCAAAACAACCGTTCCGTCTTCAACATAAGGTAAAAATCCGTCTTGTTGCGATTTATTAAACCTGTGAATTTCATCTACAAACAACAATGTGCCTTTGCCTTGTGTGGCGCGTCTGTCTTTAGCATATTGAAAAACTCTTTTTAAATCGGCAACGCCGGAAAAAACTGCCGAAATTTGTTCAAAATACAAATTTGTATGTTCGGCAATAAGTCTGGCAATGGTTGTTTTACCGCAACCCGGAGGCCCCCATAAAATAAAAGAAGTAATTTTGTTTGAAGCAAGCATTCTGCCTATTGGTGCATCTGCGCCCACAATATGATTTTGCCCCACAACTTCTGCCAAAGTTTGCGGACGCAACCTATCTGCTAACGGTCTTTTTACCTGATTTGAAAATAAAGTTTCTTCCATTTTTTATTTTACCATTATTTACATGGTAGAAAATATATCACACTTTTTGTATACAACAATGTTTATTTTTATTTTGTTCAATAACTTATAACAAGCTACCCGCGTTGATTTTGCCCTTTTTGATATACAAAAGTCGGAACGTCAATATTTTTTGACTTATTTTTCATAATTTCTTCTTTCTTACGCTTTATATATTCTTCTTTTTCGCGTCTGATTTGTTGCTCAATTGCATTATGATCAGTTAAATCATAATTTTTATTGGGCTTTTCATCTGCAGGAGATGTTTTTTCTTCCCTAACCGCTCTTTTACGCTCTTCTATAGCTTTTCTACCCTCATCATTATGTTCTTTAGCAAGAGCATCTTGCTTTTCTTCATTACTTTTATGAAATTGAGCAAAAATTTCTTCATCTTTAGGCTCAGGCTTTTTTATAACAGCGTTATAAATCTGCTTACTTATTTTTAATAAATCTTTGGCAGAAATACCCGGATGTTTAGTTAAATCCCAAACGCCAACTGTTCCCCTACCATCAAAAAACGAAGTAAAATCAATACCTTTTAATTTAAATTTCTTTTTATTTTTAGGTGCTAAAATCTTTTTTAATTCTTGTGGAGTTGGGGGTCTTCCCAATGCTTGAGCGATTTGTTCGGGAGTAATAATACACTCGCTTAAATCCCATTCAAAAATATTAACACCGGTAAAATCTACTCCCGTAAAATCTACCCCTCGCAAATTTACTTGACTTAAATCAATTTTCGTAAAGTCAAGAAGCGTTAAATTCATTCTTGTTAAGTTTAATTTATGAGGATAATATATAGCCAAATATTCTACTAATGCCTGCAACTCTTCCAATGCAAGTTGATCCATTTCCACATCTAATAAAATAGCGTCTTGAATATCGGCATCAACAAGTATAACACCGTTCATTTTTGCGCCGGTGAAGTTTGTTCCCCTTAATTTTGCGCCGGTAAACACCGATCCATTAAGGTTTGCACCAGATAAATCGGCTCCGGATAAATCGGCAGCTGTAAAGTCAGAACCGTGCAAATCGGCATTTTTAAAATCTACCTCTTTTAAGTCGGCAGAAGAAAAATTTGCATTTTGGAGTTTTTCACCAGCATATTTACCACCACGCAAAACCTTGCCGCTAAAGTTAAAACCCTCATCTAAAGAACTTAACTTAAGAGAAGAATGTGAAGATTGAGCGGTTACATCAGAAATTGCTTGCCACGAAAAATTATTGCGAAAAAGTCTTTCAACGCCGGTGTCTCCTTCTCCCTGACGCGCTTCTCTTACTTTATCTCGCATACTGCCGATATTGAAATTTTTTTTATCATTCTCAAACATCGCAATAACTCCATACCAACTATTCAAGTTTACTTCATTTTTTTATTTTTTACAAACATTTTTTCATCATTACTACGTGCAACTAAATACACACACAATATCCCCGGCAAACAAAACATTGATGACACAGCAAAAAACATAAACCAAGAAACATTTTGTGCTAAAAATCCGCTTGTTGCCGAGAACAAATCACGAGCCAAACTCATTGCCGATGATAATAATGCAAATTGAGTTGCGGTATATATCACATTACAAAGCGAAGAAATATATGCAACCAATGCAGCCGTTGCCATACCCGAAGTAAAATTCTCCAAAGCAATAATTACAGTTAATAAGTTAGTATTATAACCAACTTCTGCTTGTATAGAAAAAAACAGTGTTGTAATGCCTTGTAGAAAACCGCAAATATAAAGCCCTTTTAATATTTTTATCTTATTTAGCATTATACCACCGACAAGACCACCAATAATTGCCGAAATCATACCATAAATTTTTGTAATATAGGCAATTTCCGTTTTAGAAAAACCCATATCGGAATAAAATGGTAAATACATGGGTGCCACATAAGCATCGCCCATACGATAAAAGAAAATTAAAAGCAAAATTAAATACCAATTTTTATGCTGTAAAAAATCTTTAAACGGCGCAATAACAGAAGTCTTAAAAAATTTTCGTACATTTATTAATTTTTCATTTGTAACACTGTATTTAAAATCGGCAATAGGTTCTTTTACCAGTATTGTCGTAATAAAACCGACCACAGAGCCTAAAGACATTAAAAAATAAACACTATTCCAAGAAATATATTCTGCAAGCCAAAGCGCACCCGCTCCCGAAAAAATTAAACCAAACCGATATCCTAAAACAAAAACAGCCGAGGCCGCTGCCTGATTTTGCGGTTCTTCACTAAAACGCTCAACTCTGTATGCATCTAAAACAATATCTAGCGTTGCTGAAGAAAAACTAACCATAATTGCATAAGTAAGCATTAAAAACCTATGGTTTATTGGGTTTGTCGTTGCCATTAAAACAATTGATAAAAAAACAAAAATCTGCATAAAAAGTGACCAACTCTTGCGCCTACCCATATGCCATAAAATCGGAATTTTTATTCTATCTATAAATGGTGACCATAGCCATTTAAGCGAATACGGAAGTTTTACTAATGAAAAAGCACCAATAGCGGCAAGAGAAACCCCTTCTTCTTTAAGCCATAAACTAAGCGTAGAAAAAACAAGCAAAAAAGGGAAACCGCTGGCAAACCCAAACGCACACATAACAAGCATAGACTTGTTAGCATAAATATCGTAAATATTTCTAACCCACTTAATCATAAGGCCAGTTTAACAACAACAGTTTTAATTTTGGGTTAAAAGATTTATAAAAAAACTTCTGCCTATTTTTATAGGCAGAAGTTTTTTAAAGATTTAGTAAATACTGATTATCGACTACAGCTCAAGCATGTACAAGTACTCGTAGAATTTAGCTTCGTACATATACTACTCTTATATCCCTGTATTACAACCTGACCATTAACTATTTTACTATCGAACTGACATGAATAGCCGGTATTCAAACAGTTTGAGCAATCAATTCCATCATAACAAGTATTAGATGTTCCACTACCGCTCGTTTCTTTCACACATTCATTGCCCGATTTTTTGTAGCCGTCATCACAAGTAAACCCTGTAACAACCTTTTTGCTCGTTCCACAAGCCTCATAAGTCGTATATATCGGGTCTGCATTACTCGGAACATTTACATCATTCGGGAATGTAGGATTACAACCTGTATAATGTATACCATCACAACAAACTCCGCTTAAAGTAACATTAGAAACGTTTCCTTTACTGGCTTCGGTATATTTACAACTTGACGTAATATCACAAGAGCATTTTTTACACGCATCTACACCCGAGTAAAAACCCGTATCAACAACAGATGCACCGGTTAAAGAAGCATATTCAGATAAACACGAATTAACTGTTTTTTCTGTAGAAGAGCCACTAGGACACGAACTTACAACACATTTATTACCCGAATTTTCATAACCGGTTGCGCAACTCTTCAAATTCCAACAACCATCACTGCCTTGCTCACAAATACCGCCGGAAATGTTTCTGCAAACATCTTCCGAACTATATGTGCAAGGCTCGGCACATAAACTAAATGTTGTGTCTTTAGGACATTCAACAACCGTTTTACACCATCCTGCCTTATCTGTTTCGGTAAAGCCAAGTGCTGCACAATCAAGTTGTGAACCAGATGCACAAAACGTTAAAGTATCATCAACCGGACAAGTTACAATGTTATCACACCAACTGCTCTTATCTTCTGTGGTATATCCGAGCTCCTCACAATCAAGCGCAAAAGCCTCTTTATTATAATTTGAACAAAGAGTTAAATTAGCATTATTCGGACACACAACAATGTTTTCTGCAAGGCACCAATTGGTTTTATCATCTGCCGTAAAACCAAGTGTTGCGCAGTCTATACTTGTATTTGCCGCACCGGCAACACAAATTTTATATTTTGTATCAAAAGGACAACGAATATAGTTTGTACAATTTTCAACATCATCAGTTGTATAACCTAAATCTCCGCAATCACCTGCGGGTGCTGTGATATTTACACAACTGTTGTCTGTACCACCATAATCTTTCACACAAGTTGCGCTATATGCCGGAAGAATAAGCATATTAGCACATAAAAAAGTAAAAATAAATTTTTTCATAGCAAACTCCATAAAAATAAAATGAGTATATGTTTTAAATATATGAGTACATTATACACGATTTATCAAATTTTGCAATAAAAAAAATATTGCATATCCAAATTAAATATCCTACATTATTGAAAACAGAAAGGAAAAAAATGAAAATAATTTATTGTGGCGATATTGTCGGCAGAGCAGGAAGAGATGTCGTCTTAAAAAATATTTCTACACTAAGAGAAAAATATTGCCCCGATACCATAGTTGTTAATGCCGAAAATGCAGCACACGGTTTTGGCGTTACCCCCGGCATTTGTCGTGATTTGTTTGCCGCCGGTGTTGATGCCTTAACAACGGGTAACCATGTTTATGATCAGCGAGAAATTATACCTTTCTTGGACGATTGCAAAAAAATTATTCGCCCCTTAAATTTTCCCGATTTTAATGTAGGAAAAGGGTTTTGTGAGGTTGAACTTACAAACGGTAAAAAACTTTTAGTTGTACAGGTTATGGGACGAGCATTTATGGATGCCGTAAATTGCCCTGTTCAAGCGATGGAGAACCTTTTAAAAACCTATATATTAGGGGCTAATATATCTGCCATTTTGGTTGATATACATGCCGAAGCAACCGCCGAAAAACTTGCTTTTGCACACTTTTTCGACGGAAAAGTTTCTGTTATTGCTGGAACACATACTCATGTTCCAACCGCAGATGCAAGAGTTTTTCCTAAAGGCACCGCATATATAACCGACGTCGGTATGTGTGGAGATTATAATTCGGTTTTAGGCTTTGAGCCTGAAGCCTCAATCAGAAGACTTTGTAAAAAATTTCCTTCAGAACGTTTAATTCCGGCAAAAGGTGCAGGAACTCTTTATGCCGTTTTTGTACAAACCGATGATAAAACAGGTCTTGCCACCCATATTGAGCAAATAATGATGAAGTGATATTATTTTTTTATTTTAACACAAAGTTTCACAAATATAACAAAAAACCCTTCGATTTTTTTCAGCCGAAGGGTTTTTATTAAGGAATATAAATCTTATTTTTTCAAAATAGATTTACCGGCATAAATTGCCATATCACCCAATTCTTCTTCAATACGAATAAGTTGGTTATATTTTGCCATACGGTCTGTTCTTGACATAGAACCGGTCTTAATTTGACCACAGTTTGTAGCAACGGCAATATCAGCAATTGTTGTATCTTCTGTTTCACCAGAGCGATGAGAAAGAACCGCTGTATATTTATTGCGTTGAGCCAAATCAACTGCTTTTAATGTTTCTGTTAAAGAACCGATTTGGTTAACTTTAACCAAAATTGAGTTAGCAACACCTTTTTCAATACCCATTGCCAAACGTTTCGGATTTGTAACAAACAAATCATCACCAACGAGTTGAACTTTGTCACCGATGGCATCTGTGAGCATCTTCCAACCTTCCCAGTCATCTTCAGCCATACCGTCTTCAATTGAGAAAATAGGGAATCTTTCGCACAAATCTTTATAAAACTCAACCATTTGAGCAGATGTATAAGATTTTCCTTCACCTTCCATTTCATATTTACCGTTTTTGTAGAACTCGGAAGATGCGGCGTCAATTGCAAGAACAACATCATCACCAGGAACAAAACCGGCATCAGAAATAGACTTAACAATAAACGTT
>JAZRHJ010000224.1:0-1633 GCA_045644695.1 Alphaproteobacteria bacterium
GTAACGCTGAAATAATCTTTATAATGTGCATTACTATCAGTTTCACCTACATGAACTGTCCAACCATTATGTCTGAGTAATCGGGCAACGGCATTTTTCATATCATCACTTCCTATATCAGAGTTAATCCACACTTTTTTGGCTTTTTTACCATATGGATTGCCTGTATTTACAAGTTTGATATATCTGCTCTCGGTTACTGCCTTATAATACTTATCTCCCTCAAAGGTAACTTCCAAATCATTATGACCTTCTTTGGCAGTGACTATCATAATATTGGCCCAACCTGTTTTATCAGTTTTTCCGGTGAATTTATTGCCGTTTATATTTACTGTTATTTTTTTATTTGCTAAAGGTTTTTTGTCTTTATCCTTTAAAATAACAGAATAAGCATAACTGTCAACCATATCATATATGGAAAGAACCCTATTCGGAGCAATAATGGCTGTCGGAAAAGTAATTAGATTAAAATTCCTATTTTCGGCCACAGCATCATAACAAGTAATGGTGCCTGCAAATTTAAGTTCAATTTTATAAAAACCTGGAGTATCTGTTGTTATATTAAACTTTGCATAACCGTTTTTATCAGTGAATAACACTTGTTTATTACCACCGATATTTAATAACACTTTTTTATTAGGTAAAGCCTCTCCATCTTTAGTTTTAAGAATTACAGAGTATATATAACCTTTACCAATATCCCTAGAATAAATAACCCTGTCAGGAGCAACAAATTTTGTGCGTTCTTTAAGCAATTTAACAGTTGAATTCTGAGAAACTTCAGCATACTTATCATCCCCCGCAAAAGTTACCCCAACATTATAACTTCCGGATTGGTTTGCAATTAATTTAACTGTAGCCCAACCGGTCTTATCAGTTTTTGCAGTTAAAGTCTGGTTATTGAAATCAAATGTAACGTTTTTGCCGCTTAAAGCAACACCATTCTGATCTTTAAGAATAATCTGATATTTATATCCGTCAATAGCATCGCTTACGTAAATTACTCTATTCGGAGTAATGAGTTTTGTTGAAATATTGCCCGCAGCTCCAAGAGATGGAATATCTGTTGAACTGTCGGCCAAAATATCATTATTAGAACTATCTTCTATTGATTGAAATTCAGAAGAGTTCACTCCATTTAAGACCTTTTCACTATTCTCTTGAAGTTCCCCATCATATGAAACTTCATTGATTATCGTATCATCAGCCATTAATGTATCTTCAATATCAACTTCCTGTGTAGCACTTACACAAGAAATAGTTAACAGAATAAATAATAGACTAATGAAAATAGTTATATTCTTATTTTTCATTATTACACCAAAAATTTACAATATATATAACAAAATCTTTAGTTTGTATAATATTACATACAACATAGTATTAATATGTTATGGTCGATGAAATCCAAAAAAAATAGCTCTTTTTCCTTTTTTTACGATAAAAAGCCATTTATTTTGTTTTTGAATATTGGCATTTATAACAAGATATCAAAATATAATTGATTAGACTTTAATTCTAAACTAAATAGCAATTTATCGATTAATCTTAAAAATTTTGAAAATCATCTAAAATTTTCATCAACCGATACAATAAAATTCGAATAAGCCAAAAACAAGGATTTCATAAAAAA
>JAZRHJ010000225.1:0-1054 GCA_045644695.1 Alphaproteobacteria bacterium
GAAATCCAAACGGCGCGAAGTTCGTTATAATCAACCTTTGTATAGTCTTTTTGCGTTTGAGTTTTTATAGGTGTGCAAGATACTAAAAAAATAATTAAATCAAGCAAAAGACAAAGTATTTTCTTTTTCATTATGTTCCCCCGAATAAACTTGAAAAATAGCGCATAACTTATTATAATATATTTGGTGATAGAATGAAATATGTTTTAATATATTTGGCGTTAATTTCCATTATAGGCATTTTTATAACGGCTTATGATAAACTTGCATCTATGAGAGGAAAACGCCGTATAAGCGAAAAAACTATATTTTTGTTATCTTTTTTTGGTGGCTCGGTCTTTATTTACATAACTATGAAAATCATTCGCCACAAAACGCTTCATAAACGCTTTATGATTGGTCTGCCGTGTATCATAATACTGCAAATTGCGCTTTGTTTTTTAATATGGTACTTGACAAATTTTTAGTTTAAAAATATAATAAATTTAATCTTCGGGGCGAGGTGTAATTCCTCACCGGCGGTATAGCCCGCGAGCCTTTTTGGTTGATTCGGTGTAATTCCGAAGCCGACGGTATAGTCCGGATAAGAGAAGATATGTATTTTGCATTTTGCCCCAAGGTGTTTTTACCTTGGGGTTTGTTTTTTAGGAGTGATTGTATGAATAAAAACAATATCAAAAAACTAACCGTTACCGCAATGCTTACGGCGTTTGCATATTTGGTAACGTTTTTGACGGCAATGTTTAAAGTTGGCGGTTTTTTATCGCTTGACCTTAAAGATGCCGTGTTGTCAATAGTGGCGCTATTATATGGTCCGTTATACGGCTTTATGTCGGTTCTTTGTGTTGCGGTGGTAGAATTTTTTACATTCAGCACAACAGGCTGGTACGGACTGCTTATGAACATATTTTCAAGCGGTGTCTTTGTTCTTGTGTGCGGTACGGTTTATAAGTACAAAAGAAACTTCACAGGTGCGATTATTTCTGCCGCTTTATCGGTTATATCGGTAACCGCCGTTATGTTGGTTGCAAATATATTTATAAGTCGGAGGCCA
>JAZRHJ010000226.1:0-1896 GCA_045644695.1 Alphaproteobacteria bacterium
GTGTGTTACGCAGTTCTTGCATTCCATTTTTGCGCCCCTCAATTTGAAGATACGGGCAAGATGTTTCGTTTGAAGCAAGTTCGGCCATTTGGTTTACTTGGGATAAATTTTTATAACGTGAAACTCCTAAAACACTTGCTACGCATGTAAAACCGTTTTCGAGGGCATATTCCATAACTCTTTTCAGTCGCAAATAAAAACATATTGAGCAGCGTTTGCCGCGTTCAGGTTCATTTTCAAGACCTTTAATTTCTTGGCACCAATGATTGTTATCATACTCTAATTCAATGAAATTTACGCCATATATTTTACATACTTTTTTGTTTTCTTCTTTGCGCTTTTCATATTCATTAAATGGTCTTATGTTCGGGTTATAAAAAACAACGGAAAATTTTTTCTTTTCTTCTGCTAATGTTTTTATTACGGCGCAAGAACAGGGGGCACAACATGAAAGTAAGAGTATATTTTGGTGCATTATAATTTTCCTTTTAAATATTTTCCGGTATAACTTTCTTTTACCTTAACAATTTGTTCAGGTGTTCCGTTTGCAATAATTTTTCCTCCGTTATCACCACCTTCGGGGCCAATATCAATTATATAATCTGCCGTTTTTATAACGTCCAAATTGTGCTCTATTACTACTACCGAATTGCCTTGTTCAACAAATGTATGCAACACTTTCAGTAAATGTTTTATATCTTCAAAATGAAGACCTGTTGTCGGTTCATCAAGTATATATAGTGTTTTACCAGTGGCTTTTTTAGATAATTCTTTAGATAATTTTATGCGTTGCGCTTCACCGCCTGATAAGGTAGTTGCCGGTTGTCCCAACTTAATATATCCGAGACCGACTTGTCTTAACAGATTTAATCGGTTTTTTATAGATGGTATATTTTCAAAAAATTCATACGCTTGATCAACAGTCATATCTAAAACATCGGCAATGGATTTTGACTTATATTTTACATCAAGTGTTTCTCGATTAAAACGCTTTCCTTTACAAACTTCACACTCAACATATACATCAGGTAAGAAGTGCATTTCAATTTTGGTAACACCGTCGCCTTTGCAGGCTTCGCATCTTCCTCCGGCTACATTAAAAGAAAATCTGCCGGCGCTATATCCTCTGGCTTTAGCCTCCGGTAGCGAAGCAAACCAATCGCGTATATAAGTAAATAGTCCAGTATATGTTGCGGGATTTGAACGCGGTGTTCTTCCGATTGGAGACTGGTCAATATCAATTATTTTATCAATATGTTCAAAACCTTTGATTTGCTCATATATACCGACCGGCTCTCTTAAGCCGTTAATCTCTTTATTTAATGCTTTGTATAGTGTTTCCAATATGAGCGAAGATTTACCGGAACCGGAAACACCAGTTACAACGGTAAATGTATTTAACGGTAATTTTAAGTTGATATTTTTGAGGTTGTTAGTTTTTACACCTTTTAATTCAATAAATAAACCGTTACCTTTACGACGTTTTAGAGGAACCGAAATTTGTTTTTTACCTGTGATATATTGAGCAGTTAAACTGTTAGGGCTTTTTAGCACTTGTTCAACAGTGCCTGAGGCTACAATATTGCCTCCGTTTTGACCGGCTAGAGGTCCCATATCTACCAGATAGTCTGCCGATTTTATGGCGTCTTCATCATGTTCTACTACAATGACCGTATTGCCTATATCTCTTAAATGATTGAGGGTTTCTAATAGTTTGTCATTATCTCGTTGATGTAGGCCTATTGAGGGTTCATCAAGAACATACATCACTCCGGTTAACCCCGAACCTATTTGTGAGGCAAGCCGAATGCGTTGCGCTTCGCCTCCGGATAAACTTCCGGATTGGCGAGATAAGGTAAGATATTCTAAGCCGACATTGTTTAAAAATTGCAATCT
>JAZRHJ010000227.1:0-3585 GCA_045644695.1 Alphaproteobacteria bacterium
ATGATAAATCCTTCGCGCGAATTTCGTTAACGTTTTATTAATATTAGCGCAAAAAAAACTTCTTTGCAATCGAAAATGCAAAAATTTTAACCATGTTTTAACATTTAATTAAAATCTTAACAAATAAAAATATTTGACAAAATAAAATAGAGTGCTAATATAAATACAAATAATACTATTATGATATATATGAAAAATACATTTAAGCAAGCACAAGAAGATGTATACTATGCCATAAATGTGGGAATTGGTATACATGCAGGATATATAAAAGTATCCGCAGAAGAGTTATTAGAGTATTATTACATAATAAAATCTTGGAAAGATAAGTTAGGTAACAATGCACCAATTCAGTTAAATGAGATTATTAAAAAAATCGAAATGATAGCATCTGATTTTATTGATGCTTTACATGATTTTTACAAAAAACGTAAGCAATTGGATTTAATAAAAACTAACTTAAATTCTATGAGCAGTGATTTACCCGATGAAAATAAATCAGACAAAACTAATGAATTAGAAACATTTGTTTTCATCTTTCCGCCCCAAAACGGTGTTGTATGCTAAAAACAAACCCCACAGTAGAATGTGGGGTTTGTTTTTATTTAGCATTCAAAATTTTAATTATTTGCGCTTCTTTACTTTCGACCATTTTCAATTCTTCATCGCTAATTTGCTCAATATTGGCAATTTTGTTTTGCATTTCTATCATTTGTTTATATTGCTCTTCATTTTCTTCAGTCATACGTTCATTCAAAATTGCTAAAATTGCTGCCGAATGGCGTTTCAAATATAAAGTATGTAAAGCGGCCCTTAATCTATCTTCCACATAGTAAAACCGTTTAATAACCCAGCATTTACTATTAAACCATAATTTTACATTTAACGGAATATCATTAACAATATCACCCGAAATTAGCGATACTTTATCGGAAACTTCTTTATCATAGCCGTTTTTAACATATTCGGCCCATATATCTAAAAAAGAATTAATTTCCTTAAAAGTTAACTCTGCTGCTTCATTCATAGATTCGCATCTCGGATGCACAAGCTCTGTACTCTCCGGTAGCACATCGCAACTTAAAACTTTAATTAATAACAACGCAGTCAAAAATAAAATAAGATATTTTTTTCTGTTTTCAATAAGCAATTTACCACCTCAATCCTGACATAACATAATCGGGATAAACTTCATATTCCTGAGCCATATCACGAGTTTTTTCGACATCCGGAATATACCCCTCACCCAAAAAGTTAACATGAATTCCTTTAGAAATCAATACTGTATCTACATTTAAAAATTTTGATATTTTTATATCAGTTGTGAAACTGTCGCCAATAAGCAACACATTATTTTTACCGGAAAAGCACTCCATTGCATATTCACATATTTTAATATTTGGCTTACCTAGTGTTATAACGTTTCCGCCGAGCAATGCATACTGCTCTGCCAACATTCCCGCGCCCAAGCAAACTTCTCCATTTTTATATGTCGCTATGTCATTTCCAACACATAAAAAATCAAGTCCTACCGATGCACCATATTCAAGTTCTGATGTATAATTTTCAACAATATCCGTATCTTTTTTTACTGCTCCCATAAATAAAAAATCTGCTTTGGAAATATTTTTAACTTCATAAAAATCAAGCCCGTCAAAAATTGCTTTGGCATCATCTAGCC
This sequence comes from Alphaproteobacteria bacterium, assembly GCA_045644695.1. GTDB lineage: Bacteria > Pseudomonadota > Alphaproteobacteria > RF32 > CAG-239 > JAFTYO01. Next base: position 1,682 of record JAZRHJ010000227.1, read on the forward strand.
CCAAATTATAATATTTATTACCCTTAAATTTAAAATTTTGCGGGTATTTAAGCATATAGTGCAATACTTCACCGGCAGAAATAACTGCCTTAATATTTTGCAAAATGTTACTATTACTACTTTTTAGTATTTCAGCAATATCTTTAACTCTCATATACGAATTGGTTAAGACGACAACTTCTTTCCCATTCATATGGCATTTTTCCAATGCGTTCAGTGCTTCGGCATTAATACCGTCTCCTTTTGTTAAAACGCCACTCAAACCACAAATTATATGATTGTAATTATCTATAATTTTTGAAATTCCGACAATTGGTTTAATAAACTTCATCTTTACCTCAACAAACAAACAGGTACTATTAATACGTAAACGTAAAACATAAGAGTTTATTTTTATTTAATTTTTACGCAAAAATGAAAAATATTTATGCAGCACATAGGTTAAAATTGTCGATACGGTCAAATAAAGTGCTTGAGCATAAAGTTCTGCAATATTACAAATTTCCACCAAAAAACTTAATACGACACTGTTAAATATGAACATTAAAATATAAACAGACCAAGCCTTACAATATTCCGTTAAAAAATTCCCTTCACTTCTGAACACATAATAGCGCATTGTTAAAATAGATACATTTATTGTAATAAAATATTGTACAATAAGCGCCCACATATATGGCAATTGGATAAAAGCAAACAAAAATGCGAAAACACCGTATGCAAATACGGTATTAAAACCGCCTACCAATAAAAATCTTATTTTCTGATTAATCTTAAACCAAAAATTTTCAATTTTCTTATAAATGCCCCATAAAAACGGATATTCGGCATTAAAAACAAAATTTTTTAATATGCTCTTATCAAGCAATGTATCAAGTTCTTTCTTGCGCCAATCCAAAACTATGCTTTTATCAAAAATATCTTCACGGAACTTTTCGTCAATTTGCGGAATTGAAGGGTGTATCATAACTTCTACACCGTTAAAACCTTTAGGAATGTGAACATTTTTAAATTTATCTTTAGATAACTTACACGTATAAAGCATTGTGTAAAAGTATATATCTGATTTATAAGAATTTATCATATAAAAAAACAACAAGAGAAAATATTTAATTATACCGCCGTCAAAAAGATAACTCTTTTCTTTATTGGTCTTTAGGGTCATAAACAAATTTTCGTTCATTACTCTGGTTTTTTTAATACCATATTTTTCCATTAATTCTCTAAAAACGCTAAAAATTGATGGTATCATATGCACATGTCTGTGAGAATCGATATGAGATAAATTTACCCCCATATCAATTGCTTTCTTAATTTGCGCCTCAACCTCAATTTTCACTTGCTGCTTAAATTTACGCGGCTTAATAACAGAAAGCAAAAACAACTTCAAAAAACCATTCTTAAATTTTTTATCTTTACCGACCAACAAATTAATGTTTTGAGCATCTGAGGCCGGGTATTCATTGGTTAAATTTACGTGCAATCCCAACATAAGATTTGGCATATCTTTATGCATTTTAACTGCCTCATTGGCATACTTTTGATTTACCATCAAACTGGCCGAATTTAGCACCCCTTTGCTATACGCCTCAAAAATAGCGGCATTCACTCCTTTAGTGATGCCAAAATCATCAGCATTGAAAATTATATTTTGCTTCATTTATTTGTTATCTTTCTCTTGTTCTTTTTTTGCTTCAATACAATCTGCCAAATATAAAGGACGTTTTTTAACTTCCATATGAATTTTTCCGATATATTCACCAATTATACCAAGCGTAATTAACTGAACTGCTCCAATAAAGCCGACCGCAGCAACAATAGTTGCATATCCCGGAGTCGGATTATGCAAAACAAAACGCTCAACAACAACATAACACCCCAAGATTAGGGAACATGTTGCTCCC
>JAZRHJ010000228.1:0-1470 GCA_045644695.1 Alphaproteobacteria bacterium
AGAATACGAGCAGTTAAAACGTGCTTTTGCAGGTGGTTTTACGCATGCAGCTAGCCGGTATTCAGGGCAGGTCATTGAAAACGCAGATTCTATTGACTTTACATCTTCATACCCCTATGCGTTATTGTCTGAACAATACCCCATGAGTTCCGGGAAGCTCGTAGAGATTCATTCTAATAATGAATTAGAAAAGTATTTAAAATATTATTGCTGCGTGTTTGACGTTGTTTTTGAGGGGTTAGAACCAACATTCAAATATGAGAATTATATAAGCGTTTCAAAGTGCGGTAAAAAGTCAAACGTGGTCAATAATAATGGACGTGTCTATTCAGCTGATATGATAGCATTGACCATCACAAATGTTGATTTTGATATTATCCGAAAGACATATAAATATAAGAAATGTAAGATATATAACTTCCGTATCTATAAAAAGGGGTATCTGCCTAAAGAGATCATACAAAGCATCATCAAACTTTATAAAGATAAGACCACATTAAAAGGCGTTAAGGGGAAAGAAGTCGAATATCTTAACTCTAAGGGCCTGTTAAATGCGATCTATGGCATGATGGTAACTGACATTATTCGTGATGTTATCGGGTACGATAACGAATTAGAATGGAATACGAAAGAATCAAATGCAGCTAAAGAATTAGAAAAATATAATAAATCAAGAAGACGTTTTAATTATTATCCTTGGGGTATATTCTGCACGGCATATAGCAGACGTAACTTGTGGACCGGCATAATAAACTTTAAAGAAGATTATTTATATTCTGATACTGATTCTATTAAGTGTATCAACATGCAAAAGCATGAAACATATATACGTAAGTATAATGACATGTGTGATAAGAAACTCAAACTCATGTGCAAGCATTACGGCATTGATTACGCTGAACTTGAACCTAAGACAATAAAAGGTGAAACAAAACCCCTTGGTGTCTGGGATTATGACGGCCATTATGATTATTTTAAAACCTTGGGTGCTAAAAGATATATGGTATCTGAGGATGATAAACTTTCTATTACCGTTTCAGGTGTTAACAAAAAAGTGGCAGTGCCGTATCTTTTAAAACTGCACCCGATCAGAGAATGTTTTGATATTTTCTCGGAATCATTGGAAATACCGGCAGAACACACAGGCAAGTTAACGCATTATTATATTGATAATGAATATCACGGTGTTATTACTGATTATCAGGGGTTATCATATAATTATCACTCGTTATCGGGTGTATATCTCGAACCTGCGAGTTATAGTTTCGATATAAGCATTGAATATTTAGACTTTTTGAAAGGAGTGTTTTATACAAAATGAAAAAGATTGAGCAAGTATTCTATAACATTTCAAGGCTATTGAAAACCAAAGCACGGTATTTTATCGTGTTTGGTGAACGTTCAAATGGTAAAACATTTCAGATATTATTGCACGGCCTTAAAAAGTATCTAAAGGGCGGTGGACAAATA
>JAZRHJ010000229.1:0-3301 GCA_045644695.1 Alphaproteobacteria bacterium
GTTCTTGATGGCACATGTGAGTATGATACGCAGTCAGAATGTCAAAAAGCCACAGGTGTTAAAAGTTGTAAACAAGATGCCGCATGCTACGTTGCTAGCGCTTGTAATTCTGGATATACATTAGAAGCTGGTAAATGTGTATCATCTCCAACACAAACTTGTGAAAACATATCAACAGGAAGTGAGTATGTTAAATATGCAACAAGCGGCTCATCATGTCCGTCAGGTTATAATCTGTCTGGACCGGTACAAATAAATGGTATGGTTTGTACAGAATGTTGTAAATATGCTGGGCAAATGACATGCGAAAATACTAACACAGGTACAGTCTGTAAATATGTCGCTGACACTGGTTGCTATGCTCCATCAAACACCTGTCAAGATGGTTACACATTCCAAAACGGTGAGTGTATCAGCACCTCAGGAAGCCATTCCGGAGGCTCCAATGAAGGAGGTCATTCTGAAGGCTCAGGCAGTGGTTCAGGGGTAAGTTGTACCTATACAAGCGCAAGTGCATGTCAAGCGGTATATACAAAATCTACCTGTACGGCAGATAGTGACGGCTGTTATAACCCAAGTTCGTGCGCAAGCGGATATGCAAAATCATGCTCAAGCGGATATAATTTGACTTCTACCGATGGTTACGGCTGCCGAACATGTAAGAAAAATTGTACCTATACAAGCGCAAGCCCATGTCAGGCGGTATATACAAAATCTACCTGTACGGCAGATAGTGACGGCTGTTATAACCCAAGTTCGTGCGCAAGCGGATATACAAAATCATGCTCTGGTGGTACACTAAGCGGTACGGATGGTTACGGTTGCGGAACATGTACTACAGATAGTTGTACGGTAAAAACATATTCGGCATTTACAACAGCGGTTGCAAATACAAATTGTACAACCGTAACCTTAGCATCTGATATTAGTGGAACAGATGAGTTAACTATTCCTGCAAATAAAACCGTTAACGGTGCCGGATATACATTGACAATGTCAAAAACACTTTATCCTTCAGATGGTGTAACAATTAAAAACATAAATATGATATGGCCTAATAATAGTAATGGATACAGAGGGGCAATTCGTGTTGAGGATAATAGTACAACATTTAGCAATGTTAATATAACGACAACAGCGACATCGGGTGAAAACTATGCAATTTCTCTTGATGAAATGTATAGTGTTGGCGATACAGCAAAATTTGTTGGCACAAACTCAATAACTGTTCGTGGAGGAGCAACAAATGCAGCCATATATTATGAAGATACAGGAACTTTGGAAGTTGCTGATGATGCAACGCTAAACATTGATGTTAGCGAGGCAACAAATAGTTATGGTGTATATGCTGACGTGACTTCTAACAGATTAAATGTTAATGGTACGTTAAATATTACTGTAAATGGTGTTTCTGCAGTGTATGGCATATTGCATCCCACAATTAATGGTAATTTAAATATCCAATACACAGGAACAGGCAAAGCAATTGATACGGAAATCGCAAATCTTATCATAGCAGAAGGTGGTTACATGAAAGTTGTATCAAACTCTAGCGATACAACTATAAGAATAGGTACTACGGTGGGGCTTATGCATGAACTTGGTGGTACATTAGAAATTGAAGCACCAATCGCAAATGGTAATAATTTTATCACACTTGGCTCAGGTGATAATTTAGCCTTTACGTCAGCAAATGCTAAACTCATTACAAAATCGACAGGTTCAAGAGTTTTGAGTGATACAGATGCCGGTGTTGAGGCAATGGTATCTGCAGTTGCAGGTGCAACATGGGATGTAACAGGTACAGGCTATAGCAAAAATTGGAAGTGTTATGAAGATTATAGTGATAACACGACAATAACTACTTATCCACCATCACCATATTGGTGTGATGCAGTAAAAGGTTGTTCAACTTGCATTACAGATAAAACTGTATGTGAAAGCAATGTTGAGAATTCATACTGTTATAATGATGGGCAAGGTTGTTATGTTTTATCTTGTAAAAGTGGATATCGCTTAAAAGATGGTGCATGTGTTGCTTTTGAAACTTGTGAAGAAGGCGGAATGTTGTCAAGTTCACTAGGTAGAAATTGTCCGGGAAGTATGTTAAATGGTATGAAAGATGTATTCAGTTATGAAAATACTATATATACAGGTTCATGTTCATATTGCTGCCCATATACTACTTTAGAAAAGTGTCAAACAGCAAATCCGGGAGCAACCTGTAAGAATACAGGAGCATATCCTTCTATGTCCTCTTTTCTTGCTTGCTACGAACCTGCAAGTTGTCCTGCCGGTCAAGAAATTGTAGATTGGAAGTGTGTTACCGTAGAGCCTATTTGTAATGCCGGTGACTTATTGTATGCCGACAAAACCTGCTCAACCGTTGATGAATATGACGGAACAAAAATACCTGTAGGTGTTGTGTTTTACGTTGACGGTACCGGTAAAAAAGGTAAAATAGTATCACTCGGACATGGTCTTAACAGAAGTGGTTTGCGTTATGTAGGCATGGGTTTAGTAGATACAGATCTTGAGAGTATTAATAATTATACTATAACAGAATTAGTAGATGCTCTTATTGCTAATCAAGCGGATATGTTTAACGGAAAAGAACAAACCAAAATGCTGGCAGAAGCGATACCTGGCAATGAAAATTGTAATAATGGTACTTATGTTGATACAGGAGGAACATCTAATAATTATCTGAAATATTGCATGTCATATCCTGTTCAATACGCATTGGCATATTCTCCGCATGAAAGTGTAAATAACGATTCTGAAATTGGTGTAGGTCAGTGGTATCTTCCATCTGCAGGTGAAGGTGTATATATGTGTACGGATAAAATAAATAGTGAAACAATTGATTATTGGGAAAATTATAACAATCCTGATGACAGATTTATTCAAATTGAAGATGCAAGTACATATTACAAAATTAATAATACAATAAATACATTAATTAACGATACTACAAAAGCGGGATACTTAACGGCTTCAAATATAAAAACGCCGGAAGAGCTTATCACTCAAGCAGGACTTTGGTTTACAAACGAATCAACTTCCACAACCCACTTTGCGGGTACTTGTGCGCAAATAATGGATAGGGGTAAAAATTCCTCTAACTACTTTAGAATGATTGCAGAAGTAACATTTAAGGCAGATTAATGATATCGCTACTTAACCAAAAAAGGAGGCTTTTAGCCTCCTTTTTTACTCTCTCCCTCCGACACCCCATATTGTCACCGCTCCGAGCGTTTTCCTTTTTTACCGTCATCGCTCCGAGTGTTTTCCTTTTTTA
>JAZRHJ010000230.1:0-3529 GCA_045644695.1 Alphaproteobacteria bacterium
ATATACAGGGTAAATCATTGCAGAAATAACTGCAATAACAAAGCATAATTTTTTCATTTTTATACCTCTTTAAAAATTAAAGCGGAGAACAGATATCTTTAAGCCACTCTCTCAATGCTCTATCCAAATGCGGAGCCAAACAATTTATAACCTCTTTATGATAATTGTTTAGCCAGTTCTGTTCTTCGCTGTTTAAGAGATAAGCATTGATTAGTCTCTTATCAATAGGCACAAAGGTTAGGTTTTTAAATTGCAAAAAATCGGTATTGGGATATTTTTCAACATAAACCATATTTTCGATTCTAATACCAAATTCATTTTCTTTATAATATCCGGGTTCGATAGACGTAATATAATTTTCTTCAATAGCTCTATTGTTAAGGGAACTTAATCCGAATGGCGATTCGTGAACATTTGAAAAATGTCCTACGCTGTGACCGGTGCCATGTCCGTAATCTTTATAATCACGCCATAAAAAACTTCTGCATATTGCATCTAATGAAGAGGCGCAAGTATTTTGCGGAAAAGTTAAAGAAGATAAGCCTATATGTGCTTTTAACACATATGTAAAAGCATTTTTAATTTCATCAGAGGTTTTTCCTATGGCGATTGTTCTTGTAACGTCGGTTGTTCCGTCAAGATATTGTGCACCGCTATCAATAAGTAAAACCGAATTTTCTTTTACAGATGAACAGTTTTTAGGATTTGGATTATAATGAACAATAGCAGCATTTGGTCCACTAGCCGCAATTGTAGAAAAACTGTCAGAAAAGAAAAGTTTATCTTGAGCACGAAATTCTCTTAACTTCTCAACTATATCACATTCGTTTTTACCTGCATAATTATTTTCAAGCCAATACAAAAATTTTACTATGGCAACACCATCACGAATATGGGCATTTTTAAAACCTTCAATTTCAGTTTGATTTTTACTTAATTTAAATGCCGTAATCGGATTAAAACCCCTTGTGTCTATTCTTATATTTAAAGGTAATAAATCTAAAAGTTTTTGAGGGGTAAAATTACGTTCAACCAAAATTGTTTGCCCTGCATATTTTTTAAGTTCCGTATGAAGCAAAGAAAGCGGATATATATTTTCATAATTATAACCATCGGCAAAAATTTTTAATTCTCCGTTTTTAGATAATAATGCATAAGCACGCAAAACCGGATTATGCTCTAAATCGTCAGACCTTAAATTAGTAATCCAAGAAACCTCTTCGGCAGAAGTAATAAGCATTGCTCCATATTGTACTTGGAGTGCATTTGCCACTTCAATACATTTTTCTTTCGAAGTTTTTCCGCTATATTTTAATTCGTGTTCAAAAACTTTATTACCTCTTAAAACAATGTTTGGAACTAACGTTTCGTTTTCGTATAATTTAATGCCTTTTTTAATAAAAAAATCCCAATCATAAATGCTTATACACCAAGGATTACAAGTAAGAGAAGAAATATTATTCTTTTTTAATATATCGGCAATTGTCGGGCAAAACGATTTAACATCGACAACGTCAATTAAACTGGGGTTTGTTTGTAAGCGAGCCTGAATAGAATACCTACTGTCAACCAAAAGCCATGCTTTTGACGGTGTAATAAGTAAATATCCCGAAGAACCGCTAAAACCGCTTAAAGCAAATAAATTATTTTCGTCATTTTTTAAGTCTTGATTTAAGTACATATTTTTTCTTGAAACCAAAAATGCTTCAATATTTTCTTTTTTAAGTTGTTTTTGAAGATTAATCAGGTTCATTATTTTTTCTCCATCAAAACCGCAAACCAATTATCTATGTTATACCTTTTTATCGGTGATAGGCCTTGTTTTATGTGCTCATTTACTACCCAATCTACCTGATCAGTTACAAAACCCGATAAAACGCAATATCCGCCTTTTTTCAAATTTTGATATAAACAGGGAGCCATTTCAATTAAAGGACGAGCCAAAATATTTGATAAAATAATATCATAAGGCGCATTTTTTGTAACTAATTCAGAATTATAACCATCGCTTTGCGCTACACTTAAAAATTGTTCTAAATTATTATCAAAAGCATTTTGCGTGGTAACTTTTACCGATTCGTCATCTATATCGACCGCAACAATAAAAGGATTATCCTTACTCCAAACTTTAGCGCAGGCTAAAGCCAAAATTCCCGAACCGGTGCCCATGTCTAAAATTTTATTATGATTTACGTTTAATTTATTTAAATCGCTTATAGCATTTAAACACGATTTTGTAGTTTGATGCCCCGAACCGAAAGCAGTGGCGGCATAAATTTTTATTGAGGGCTTGTTTGTAACGGGAGCCTTATTTTCGTGTATTCCGTAAATTAAAAAATCATCTGTTTCAATAGGATCAAATTTAATTACGTTTTCGGTTAACCAGTTCTTGTTCTTTAATATTTCAACTTTGTAAGAAGGTAATGTAATTGCCATATTTTCAGCGCTGTTAATAAAATGTGTTTCATCAAAATCAAGGCCGGCATATCCTACATATTCTTCTTTTCCGTCATCGGTATAATTACAAGCGGTAACATCGAAATATTCATCTAAAAAAAACACCAATTCTTCCGCTACATTCTCAATAGGTTCAAAAGTAACAATTGTGCAACTTGATAAATTATTGTTCATATTTTTTCCATTTATTATCTTTTTATTTACTAAATATAATTTATAGTTTATACATAAAAATGTTTAAACATCAATAAAAGAGATTAGTCACATGAAAAAAATTATAGCGTTAGTGTCAGTTTTAGTTTTAGGTGCATGTTCTTTGGCAGAAGTTGAAGATGTTGTATCTAACCGTAAATATCCGTTTAAAGTTTGGCAAACGGAAAAAGTGTTTTTCTATGACCGTGTAACCGGTGAGGAGTTTTTATCTGAAAGTAAAACTATTACCGAAGAAAAAATTGAATTAGGTGTAGTTTTGGTGACACCGGTAGATAAAGTTATGGTATCAAGCAAAACTTATCGAACAGATTTTTACAGTGTTGAAAATGTAAGAGTTAATAAAAATGGCATTATGAGTTCTACATTTTCCCCTGTTTATATTAAGAAAGATTATGAATATCAAGCATTTGGCGAAACTGTTCTTAATAACAAAAGATATATGTTAGTTAAAAGGCCAAAAAATAAAGATATTTTACTTATAGATGATAATGGCGAAATTTTCAATCGTATCGGCCGTATGATCGGAGATACAATTGTAGTTTTGGATATCGAATTTTCTATTGAGCCGGACGATATAATTATGATGCCATCGACCAGCACAAGAACGGAAACAACCGAAGTTCTTGACGGATATGAACTTATTTACAATGGTATCAGAGACGATTCTATGGTATTTACCTATAAACTTTTAGGTGACATGGTTATGGAAGATGAATTTGTATTTCCGCTCGATACAGGTGTAATTGAAATTAATAATTTACGTATTCAAGTTTTGGATGTTGAGAAAAAGAAAATAGCATACACTATACTTGATACGGAGGTTCCTTGTAAAATAAATATGGAAGATTAAAAAATTAAA
>JAZRHJ010000231.1:0-1430 GCA_045644695.1 Alphaproteobacteria bacterium
AATAATAATGAATGATTTTATAAAAACTTTATTGATTATACCCTTATTTTTTATGTTAGGGTGTACACAGACAGATAATCAGAAAAAAAGAACACTGATTCCGTCAATAGTTCCCAATACTCAAAAAGAAATTATAATTGAAAAAAAGCAACCAACAATTACAAATATTATCGGCGCTGTCGAACCTATTTACATATTACCTATGAAATCGGCTTTTTATGCCCGAATTGATACCGGAGCGACAACATCTTCCATTGATGTTACAAATTTAAAGCGCTTTGAACGAGATGGTGAAAAATGGGTATCTTTTACGATTACTAATCGCAGAAGCGGCGAAACTTATAATTTTGAAAAACAAATTCATAAACGTGTACGTATTACAAGAGCCGAAGAACATGAACGTAGGCTTAAAGTATTAATGGATGTGAGTTTCGGTGGTGAAAAATTTTCTACCGAGTTTACTTTAGCCGAACGAGAAGATTTTGACTATCAAGCCTTAATCGGACGCAATATTTTAACCGGACGCGCTATTGTAGATACATCTATTTCAAACACACTAAAATAAAAGGTTAGAACTATTATGAAAAATTTTTTTACTATAAGAAAAATTTTGAGTTTTCTCTTATTTTTATCTATCTGTTTCACTGCTTACAGCGCTTATTATAAAATAAAATATTGGGGTTTTGATGTCAAACCAGGAAAATCGTCTGATATATGGCTAATAGATGCTCATATAACTTTTACCCCTAACGGAGAACCCATTAATGTGTCATTATCGGTCCCTACCACCGGCGAAGAATTTAAAATTTTAAATGAAGATATCGTTGCCAAAGGCTACAATGTTACTTACAACGAAGAAAAAAAACGCATAGAACTTAATTCAAATGCAAAAAAAGGAAAGCAAAATATATATTATAGGGCAACGGTTTACGACAATAAAGATACCAGAGGAAAAATAAGAGATGCGGTAAAACCGCAAATTGATACCCCTATTTTTGATGCTCAACAAAAAGAAATGGTTGATGAAATTTTACTTGCTTCCGAAAAATTTGAAGGAAATCAGGTTAAAAAAATTATAAGTATTTTTAATCAACAACCTATGGACCCCACAGTTAGTGCTTTTTTACCGGTTAGAGTTACCGAAAAAGAAATTGCAGAAAAAATTATCAGTATTTTGGCTTATAAAGGTATTGCAGCACAACTGGCAAGAGGTGTTCGTTTAGAGGAAGGAAAGAAAGCCTCCAAAGCCGATTTAATGCTTGAAGCACATGACGGACAAAGATGGAGAATATATGACCTACATACTGCTAAAGAGGGTTTACCAAAAAACTTTATTGTATTTCAGCGGGGCGGTGTTTCGTTGCTTGATGTAAGCGGCGGCAGAAACTCTAAAATAAGATTTTCCGTATTAAAATCTGTTGCACCATCGC
>JAZRHJ010000232.1:0-1975 GCA_045644695.1 Alphaproteobacteria bacterium
TTGCCGTTTTCATCAACAACTTCTCCATTTTCGTTAAGATAACCCAAAAAATTACCTTTTAAATCGACAACCGTACCATCTGGTAATACTTTACCTATTATATTGCCATTCGCGTCACGCACATACCTTTCACCTGACATAGGAGGGGCTTTACCATCGGCGGTTTCGCAATAGTTACACTCATCTTTAGTAATTGCTTTACCTTCAACAGGAACCTTTTGCGCTTTGGCATTAACGGCACTCAATGTTGTTTCATGCCACGAAACAATGAAATTATTTTGCACATTTCCCGATACTACCGGAGCCCAATTCATTGTAATGTTGCAAGTTTGATTACCTCTTAATTCCGCACTTGTACAGTTATCAATGTATGTAAAGCCATCAAAGGGAGGTTCTGCTAACTTAACAGAAACAATCCTTATAGACCCTCTACCATTGGTACCGATAGTTAAAACATTTTCTGCTTTGGTGCCAAGCACAACCTGCCCCATATTTATAGGGTTCGGAGTTGTTGTGATAGGATCTTCAGCATCTTCAACATCATCAAACTCAATAGAATCTGAAATCAACTTATTTGTTTCAACATCATCAAACACTTCAGCATCATCGGCAATTACAATTTCATTTGGCTCTTCTATTTCATTTCCACTGGAAAACAGCAACAATAAACCAAATAAAAATATTACAAAAGACGTTACACCGACAATTAAAATTATTCGATTTGTTTTACGAACATAGCGTTCGGAAGATGTTAAAACTTCTTTACTCATTGCACTCTTACCACACTACAAAATACTCCGTTGCGTCCTAATTGACTGCAAATTTCATCACCTGTATTAAGAGATTCAATTGGTCCAATTCGTAAATGGAACAGTTCTTTACCCTGTCCATCAGCAGGAGCATCTACCGAATAAAACGGCTGATAACCTGCTAAAACAGAATTATATTTAGTAGATAAATCATGCCATAAATCTTCCAAATTATTAACATCATTATCAACACCCAATTCAACCGAAATACTTGCGGCATTTGAACTTTCATAACCGGCATCTAATTGATATCCCCCTGAGGAAGAACCATTATTCGCATTATTAAAAGGGCCGTTTTGATTAGTAAATCCGCTACCATATGAATTGCCATCCTGATTAGCAAACCTGTTATTATACGAACCACTACTTGCAGAATTTGCCAAATTACCCGATGCTAACTTTTTCTTCACATATTCTGGTATTATAAGTTCGCCATTTTTACCCATTTTTATTGCTATTTCACCGGCAACTGCTTCATTTTGTGAAGTATTGGCTGCATCATTACCGCTAATTGTTAAAGCAGAAGAAATCTGCGCCGGAGGAATTTGAACAGGAACAGGCTCTTTTTTATTAATATCAATAAAATCAAAACCTTGTACTGTACCTTCTGTGTTGTTTTTCTTTAAATTTGGTATAGGAGGGGGAACAGCCCAATCATTACTTTCGGCAACCGGAGCAAATTCAGTTCCTGCATCATCTGATCTGCGCAACTTTAAGCAAATAATTCTTTTACCGTTACGCAAAACCATATCACCTATACCCTCAACGATAATTAACCTATTATTTGGACCATCTGCTCTGAAACTAACTGGTATTTCCGATCTTTCTACGATTAAAGTCACAATTGGCCGCTGTGTCATGGTCAATGCTCTTTCGCCGAAATCTATATATGTAAATATATCGTCTCTCCAAACTCTTTCGGGAGCAATAACAACATCATCTGGATTAGGAACATAAACTTCAATATCAAAACGTAATTTTGTCGGATCTAAAGGTATACTCTTTATCCAATCTTCTTTCTGATTACGTCTTGTAAACAAAGATTTTACACCACCATTGGTTGTGGCGCCCGAAGAACCCAATTTACCACCGCCAATTGAACCTGCGGCTTTTTCTGAGTTTTTTTTATCGTCTACAACTTCAATATCAATTATGGAGTTTGTTAG
>JAZRHJ010000233.1:0-6167 GCA_045644695.1 Alphaproteobacteria bacterium
CCTTTCATTACAACACAAAAAACATCATAAATTAAATATCTTAAAATTGTTTTTATTTGGAATAATTTTTTTTAATGCTTGGCTCAAAAAAAATATGAGTTTATATTAGAAAAAAAGAAAGGGAAAATAATGAAGAAAAAAGTGTGCCTTATTGACGGCTCCGGATATATATTTAGAGCGTTTTACGCACTGCCGATGTTAACATCACCACAAGGCGTGCCGGTAAATGCCGTACTCGGATTTATGAATATGTTTATGCGTTTAACCGCAAAAATTAAATGCGACTATTGTTTGGTTTTGTTTGATGCTAAAAGACAAAATTATCGTAACGACATATTTGCCGATTATAAGGGTACAAGAAAAGAAACTCCTGAAGAATTAATACCTCAATTTCCCATCATTCGTCAAGCAGTTGATGTCTTAAACCTAAATCATCTTGAAATGGAGGGCTTTGAAGCAGATGATTTGATTGCTACCTATGCAAAAAAAGCAATTGATAAAGGATATGAAGTTGTTGTAGTTTCTGCCGATAAAGATTTGATGCAACTTATTCGCCCCGGTGTTGAGTTTTATGACAGTATGAAAGATAAATTTTTTACACCCGATGATGTAAAAGAAAAGTTTGGAGTGTATCCCGATAAAGTTGTTGATGTACAAGCACTTGCCGGCGATTCTATTGATAATGTACCTGGTGTTCCGGGTATTGGCTTAAAGACAGCAGCAGAATTGATAAATATGTTTGGTTCTCTTGAAGAGGTTTTAAAAAGAGCCGGTGAAATTAAGCAAAATAAACGTCGGGAAACTTTACTTTCCAATATTGAAAATGCTCGCATTTCAAAACAATTGGTTGAACTAAAACAAGATGTTGATGTTAAAGATGATATTGAACGCTACACATGTCGAGCACCTATATTGGAAAATGTTATATCTTTTGTTGACGAGTATGGTTTAAGAAGCCTTAAAAGCCGAGTTGAAAAATGGGTTTTTGAACAAAGAACACGTTGTGGAGAAATGAGCGAACAACCAAAAGAAGTTGTAAAAAAATATGAACTTGTCCAAGATGAGCATACCCTTAAAAAATGGACAGATGAAATTATAAAATTATCTAAAGTTGCAATTGATACTGAAACAACCGGAACAGATACGTTAAATGATAAAATTGTCGGTTTTTCAATGGCTGTTGATGAAGGAAAAGCATGTTATGTGCCTCTTTTTCATAAATTGCAAACAGAACCGATTGATTTGTTTCAAAACAATCAAGATGTACAAATTAAGCAATTGTCGGTTGATGTGGTAAAAAAATATCTTAAACCTGTTTTAGAAAGCAAATCAATTTTAAAAATTGGGCATAACATTAAATTTGATATGCATTTTTTATCACAAATTGTCGGAGAAGAAACGGTTATTTTTCCGATAGAAGATACATCTGTGCTGTCGTACAATTTGGATAGTTCCGAACATGGTCACGGTTTAGATGAATTAGCCGATATTTTTTTAGATTATCAAACAATTAAATATGAAGATGTTTGCAAAAGCGGAAAAAATAAAATTAGTTTTGACTATGTAGAACTGGATAAAGCGTTAGAATATGCGGCCGAAGATGCCGACATTACATTAAGGCTTTATAATATATTAAAAAACAGGTTAATTGCCGAAAAGAAAATTGCGGTATATGAAAATTTTGACAGACCTTTAGTTTGCGTATTAAAAGATATGGAACAAGAGGGAATTATGATTAATACACAATCGCTGATGGCATTACATGATGATTTTGCCTCTAAAATGAAAGTGTTGGAACGAGATATTTATACACTTGCGGGCGAAGAATTTAACCTAAGCTCACCAAAACAAATAGGTGAAATATTATATGTAAAAATGGGTATAAAAGGCAAAAAAAATGCATCGGGCAGTTTTCAAACTGGAGCCGATGTTTTAGAAGAATTGGCCGAAGAACATCTGATTGCTGAAAAAATTCTTGAATGGAGAGGTTTGGCAAAATTAAAATCTACTTATACCAGTGCGTTGTTAACCTTAATGGATAAAAACCATAGAGTTCATACCACATTTAACCAAACGGTTGTAAATACGGGGAGGTTAGCATCTTCAAATCCGAATTTGCAAAATATTCCGATAAGAACTGAAGACGGCAAAAAAATAAGACAATGTTTTGTTGCAAAAGACGGATATAAAATTATTGCGGCCGATTATTCTCAAGTAGAATTAAGATTGTTGGCGGCGGTTGCAAATGTAAGAGCATTAAAAGATGCATTTTTGCAAGGAAAAGATATTCACACTTCTACGGCGGCACAAGTGTTTGGTGTGGATATTGATAAGGTAGATTCGTCGATGAGAAGAAATGCAAAAGCAATTAATTTTGGCATTGTTTACGGTATATCTCAATATGGTTTGGCAAAACAAATAGGTTCCACACCGGTACAAGCGGCAAAATATATAGATTCGTATTTTGCCAAGATGCCTGAAATTAAAGAATATATGGCAAAAACAATAGATTTTGCACATGCTAACGGATATGTGCTAACTCCGTTCGGGCGAAAGTGTTCTGTTATAGGTATAAATGATAAAAATAAACGTATAGTTTCGTTTGCGGAGCGTGCGGCTATAAATGCGCCTATACAAGGAGGTGCTGCCGACATAATTAAAACAGCAATGAAAAACATATATTTTGAACTAAAAGAGAGAGGCTATAAAACCAAAATGCTATTGCAAGTGCACGACGAACTTGTTTTTGAAGCCCCTATAAGGGAGGTAGAAGATGTAAAAAAACTAATTAAAGATATTATGGAAAAATCGGTTAATTTTGACATACCATTCATTGCGGCAGTTGAAGTTGGAGATAATTGGGCTCAGGCGCACTAAAAAAATAATAAAATTATGCAAAAAAAAACTTGACGAGATGAAAATGATAGTGTAATAAGTGCAAAGAAAATGATTTTAAGTAAAATTATTTTTGAAAAAGTGTATATGGAGAGATGGCAGAGCGGTTTAATGCAGCGGTCTTGGAATCGCAGATGGACCGAAGGTCTAAACCGGAGTAGGGTGCGAAGCACAAGACGGTTTTCTCTTCAATTTTTTAAAAAGTGTATATGATGTGGAGAGATGGCAGAGCGGTTTAATGCAGCGGTCTTGAAAACCGTCGTAGGTGCGAGCCTACCGTGAGTTCGAATCTCACTCTCTCCGCCATTTAATTTTGAGGGCGTTAAGCCCTTTTTTTATTTTCAGTATAGTGGTGAATTTGATGAAAATATATATTTTTGCAATAGGTAAATGCAAAAAAAACAGCCCAGAAAGTTTAATTATTGAAGAATATGTTAAACGCTCGGGTTGGGACATAATTATAAAAGAAAAAGACAACAGCAATCAAGAAGACGAAGCCAAATTTTTGCAACAGTCGATTCCTTTGGGCGCAAAGGTAATTGTTCTTGATGAACGTGGTGAAAATCTTAAAAGCCAAGAATTAGCAAAAAAAATTGAAAATTGGCAATTAAGCGGTTGTTCTGAAATTTGTTTTTTAATCGGAGGGGCAGACGGACATCTGGAATCGACAAGAAAAAAAGCCAATTTGGTACTATCGTTTGGTAAATTAACTTTGCCGCATATATTGATGAGAGCCGTTTTATCAGAACAAATATACCGAATTCAGACAATTATTAATGGTCACCCCTATCATCGTGAATAAAAAACTGGACAAAATATTTTTTTTATGTTAACGTGAGAATGTAAAAAAATTTTTGTTCATATTATTAAAAAACACTACTTTGGAACACATTGTTGTTTTCAAGTTTTTTAGTTGTGAGCATTTAATAAATGTCAAACCATTAATCAAAATTATATGAAAACAATGAAAGAAAAACTGTTTCGCGCTTATGCGCGCGTGGTGGCATTTTTGTTTCCACAGTATTGTATCAGAAAGAAGACACTCAAGACCAACGGACACGCACGGGATTATTTACCTTCGCTAAAAGCACAGAAAAAAGTAATACGGAAATTGTCTGATCAAGATATTTCCAAACGTTTTTGGAGTGCAGAAGCACTGGAGATTATTTTCCATAAAAAGTATATTTTTTGGGAGAATATGACAGATTTTGAGTTTTATCATCTAAATCGTGATTTTGAAAGCATCAGACGAGCTTTGGCTCAAGGTGTGATAGAAAAGGAGCGATACGTAACAATTGTTGGTATGCATTTATCAAACATTATTAACTCAGATGATGCAAATCTGTTAAAATGTTTTGAGTATGTTGCTCATACTTATTTGCAAGCAGGAATATCGAGTTTGATAACAGAGATTGCAGGTTCAAAAGTAACATTTAGAGTGTATCGAAACTGGTTGAAAAGTTACGAAAATGATCCAAGCACTATGCCTGCCGAGTTTGTAGAAAAAATGCTGCCAGACCTATTTGGACGAAGCGATTTCAATAGACTCGGAAATTTTTCTAACGCTACACTCGAAGATGGTCTGCGTTACGGTATTAGAGATAATGCCATCTGTAATGAATTGGTATGGCTTTCAATTGCCTACCACAAGTTAGATGATGCCAAAGTCTACAATGCAGTGTTGAAAAGCTTTGACGGAATTTTGAGTTATCTTGCAAAGAAAGATGAGTGGACGAAGGGCTTTGTTGCACAGATGTTATGGAATAGTAGAGGTATGAATTTCAACTTTGTCGAAAAGTTGTATAAAATGTCTGATACAAAACCAATCGGCATATTGTGTGAATCTGCCGAGATTATGTCTGAGATAGTGAGATGTGCAGATATTTTGGCTGCCAATTCTGATGCTGATAAGGAACGTTATCACACATCTCTGATTGCAAAGGCTGTGAATACGTGCTATAAGACTCCGGTACGGATTTCTATGACATCAAATGAGAAAGATACTATAATCTATATCATTTCGAAGTGTGGTATCTCAAATCATGAGCAAATGAAGCAAGTTGCAAAAATTCTTTGCGATGGTAATTTAACAGAGGATCAGTATAATGCTTTGCCTGAGAAGATGAAAGAGTATGTACTGGAAAGAATGGAGTTAAATTCTCAATTTGACTTAGTGAACATGAATCCCGCTGTTATTATCGAAAACGAGATTAGGCTGTTGCCGGAAGCGGAAAAATTATTGTTTATGCACAACAAAAATTCAGCGTATTGGTTACCATATGTCGATATTTTCGAACTTTCTGAAAAGGGATACAAGGAAATGGTTCTAATGGCCGGCGATTCATACATTGAAAAATATACTCAAAAGTATGGATTCACCGATTGGCAATACAGATTTTTGTTGCAGAGTTCAAGAAAATATCTGGCTCCAAAACTAAAACAATATTGCAAGTAGTGGAAAAAGGGTGCATAAAGCACCCTGTTTTTTTGTAATAAAAATCAGAAATTTTCGTAAATAAAAAAAACGTCCTGATAAACAGGACGCCTTAGGAGTTATTATGAAAAAAATAAAAATTATCTGTCATAAAAGGAACTTTTCATATTCACATTAGTATTTTTATTTTCTGCTAAACGAATAAGCGCCGGTGAGGGAACAACATCTTCTTTTGCACTTCCGCTATAAATGTTTTCGCCATGAACCATCTCAGCAGTTGCTTCAAGTAAAGACGACGGACTAACAGTTTTGTTCTCACCGCTATAATGCTTCTCTTTAATTTCATTTAACTTATCGCTAATTGGCATTTTAAAATTCCTTATTATGTTTTCTTTTGTCTATCATATACATATATTTTATCTTTTGTCAAGTATTATTTTTTAATTATTTCACAATTTTTATTTTTTGATGTTAACGCAAATATAATCTTTTAATAATAAACTGATAAAAAAATTGTAATGGAATTAATAATATGTCACTATTTAAATCAATAGCAACATTTGGCGGCTTTACTTTTATCAGTCGTATAACAGGCTTTGTAAGAGATATGTTGCTGGCAAATTTTTTGGGAGCTGGTGCTCTGTCAGATGCTTTTTTTGTGTCGTTTAAGCTACCTAATTTGTTTAGAAGTTTATTTGCCGAAGGTGCGTTTACAAGTGCTTTCGTACCGTTATTTTCGCAAAAATTGGTAGAAGAGGGAAAGAAAAAATCTTTATTCTTTGCTTCAAAGGCAATTTCTGTTTTAATTTTCTTTTTATTGCTGTTCGTAATTGTTTTT
>JAZRHJ010000234.1:0-2875 GCA_045644695.1 Alphaproteobacteria bacterium
AGCAGACGGAATATCCGGTGCTTTTAACACAGCAAATCCGGCAAAACGATGACTGTCGTTTACCAACTTAAGCGATTTTTTCATTTCGTTTACGATATATGTTGCAAATTTTGAAGACTTATTTCTGCTATCGGTTTGGGACAAAGAAATCAAAATATCATTAATTTCTTTGGAATTTTCTGAAAAATCTATTCCGCCGATTATATCAACCTTGTTTTCTCTTTCGGCCAAGGCTGCAGCTTCTTTGTCAGAGGCTTTTTCAGATAATGTATAAACCGATAAACCTTTTGCATTTCGATTTAATGCACTATCTGCATGAATCGACATAAACAAATCTGCCTTATGTTTTTGTGCAATTCTAACTCTTTGACGCAAAGGAATGAATATATCGGTACTTCGAGTTAAATACACGGTATATCCCTTATCTTCGAGCATATTTTTAAGTTCTTTCCCCATTGCTAACGTAATATTTTTCTCATAAGTTTTACCATAAACACCAATTGCACCAGGATCTTTTCCGCCATGTCCGGGGTCTAATACAATTATTTTTTTACGAGGTTTGGCTTTTTTATTTGAACTATCGCTAAAAAACCAACTATCAGATAATGATGTTTTATTATCTTTTTTGGTTGATGAACTTAAAAAAGCGTGTTTATTTCCTACTTTAGCATCGTAATCACGTTCAGAACATAAAGCAATATCAATTACAAAACGCCAATTCATATTACTTTGTGGTTCAAGCATAAATGCTTTTTTAATTATGGCAGATTTTTTTAAATCAAATACTACTCTTTTATCGTTACCATCAAGTTTTCCAACTCTGGTATTTTCAATTAAATTATTTTTATCGCTTTGCAGTGTTTTTTTGATATCCATATCATAAACATCAACAACCAATCGTTTAGGGTCATTAAGTAAAAATGCTTTATAATCAAAAGATGAAGTTGCTTCAAAAACTATACGTACACTTCCGACTTGTTGTCCTATGCGCATATTTGTAATATTGCCGGCATAAACAGATGTTGTAAACACACCAAAATACGCCATAGAAAATGCTATCAGCGTTTTTATTGTTTGTACAGACATAAATTGTCTTATATATCTTTTTAGTTTTGTCATCATTTACACCGAATGTAGCACTAACTTGTTACTAATCGGTTAAAAAATATACAAAAGTAAAATTTGTTGTTGTAATTTAAAAGAAAATATGTATTGTGAAAATGTCAGAGATTTTGATACTGATTTGAATTTTAGAGGAATTAATAAATAAAATAAAGCAACCTCAAACACTTACATAGTTTACAAACTCTGATATAAAAAAGTATGCGAGATAATAAAAACCTTTTACGGAAAGACTAAAAAATCAAGAACAACTACTTTCCCTATCTGGTTTGTTAAGTAAATAAACAAAAATTGCGGCTGATATTTTACAGTGCCTATATATGTGTTTTATATGTTTTTTTGTTTTGTTTTTTAATTAGCATTATCTCCTTAAAGGCAAATTTACTTCCGTTTATAAAGCAACGGAACATAGTATTAGGATAATAAAATGACAAAGAGAATGTTAATTGACGACACTCAACCCGAAGAAACCAGAGTCGTTATTGTTGATGGAAATAAAGTTGAAGATGTAGAATTTGAATCAAGTTGTCGAAAACAAATTAAAGGAAATATTTATACAGCAAAAGTTATAAGAGTTGAGCCATCTTTACAAGCTGCATTTATTGATTATGGCGGTAACAAACATGGTTTCTTGGCTTTCGGCGAAATCCACCCCGATTATTACAATCTGTCAGACGAAATGATTGAGGCTGTAGATAAAGAAGTTGATGAAATAATCGAAAGAAAAAAACAATATATTAAAGAACGTGAAGAACAACGTGAAAAAATCCGTGCCGAGAAAAAAGCACTATACGAAGCCCGACTTCGTGAAGAAGAGGCAAAAAAGGCATTGGAAGAAGAGCAAAAAGCTCTTGAAGAACAAGCAAAAACTTTAGAACAAATTGCATTAAATGGCGAACACCATGAAACAGATTTGAATCAACTTATTGATGAAAGTTCGGAAAATAAAGAAGTTTTACCCTGCGAAAAGAAAAAAACAAGAAAAACATGTAAAAACAAAAAAGAAGACGATAACTCCAGCATTACGGCTGAAGAAATCAACCTTTTGGAACATAGTGTATCAAATGAAGTTATTGTTACTGAACAAATTGATGTTATTGAACAAAAAACAGAAGATAATAAACAAGAAGAATCAAAGCAAGAAAAACCCAAAAGAAAATATACACGCCGTAAAAAAGTTACTAATGAGCAATCGTTAACAAACATTGATGATGCAAATGTTATTATTGACGATAAAAATATTGATACCGATACCAAAGAAAAAGAAACTGAAGAATTTAAGGTTTTAGCAAGCAATATTGAAGAAAACGATCCAAGCGTGTGTGAAGAGATTAATCAGGAAAATCTGCAAACAACTTCTACCGATGATGAAGATGACGATACTGCCACCGATGATGATGAAGATGACGATGATTTAGATAATGATTTTGAATTACAGCGTAAACTTATTAAGGCACGCAAATTGTATCATTATTCTACAATTCAAGATGTTATTAAAGAAGGGCAAACTCTTCTTGTGCAAGTTGTAAAAGAAGAGCGTGGTAACAAAGGCGCTGCCTTCACGACATATTTATCTCTTGCCGGTCGCTATTGCGTTTTAATGCCTAACAGAATTAAAAGCGGCGGAGTTTCTCGAAAAATCACCAATGCAACAGATAGAAAAAGATTAAAAGAAATTATGAATGAATTACCTCTTAGTTCTGATATGTCAATGATTATTAGAACAGCAGGTGAAGAAAAAACAAAAGCAGAT
>JAZRHJ010000235.1:0-4763 GCA_045644695.1 Alphaproteobacteria bacterium
AGAACTTACAGTTGTTAAAAAAAATGGCGAAAAAGCACCTTTTGATAGAGATAAATTATATCGCTCTATTGAACTTGCCGTAAGTAAGCGTCCGATATCAGCCGAACGTGTTGATAAAATTGTGAATTATATTCAACGCAGTTTTGAAAGTTCGGGAGAAAGTGAAATAACAACGGAGGCAATAGGTGAGGCGGTTATGGATGCTCTTTTAAGACTTGACCATATTGCATATATCAGATTTGCATCTGTATATAAAGAATTTAAGGAAGTTAAAGATTTTGAAGATTTTGTTGAAACAATTGATAAACTGGCTAAACCGGTTTTAGAAAAGAATGATAAGGAAAATTAGAAAATGACTAAGTTTGTCTCTAAAAAAATTCGTCGTAAATCGGGTGCTCGTTTGGCATCGGTACAAGCAACATATATGATTGCTTACGGTCAATTACCGGTAGATAGCGTAATTGAAGATTTTGTAAACGGCAAAGTAGGACGTTATGTGATTGAAGAAGATAATGTATCTCAAACAGAAGAAATGATTGAAGTTTCGCCTATTGATACTTCATATTTTGAAGAAGTGGTAAGAGGTGTTCATACAAAAAAACAAGATCTTGAAAAATCGTTAGGCTTATTTTTAAATGATAAATGGTCTTTTGATAGGATGAATGGTACTTTACAATCTTTACTGCTTTGCGCTGTTTATGAACTGACCAATACTTCTGATGTGGATACAAAAGTATTAATACAAGAATATGTCGATTTAGCATATGCATTTTTTAATAAAAATGAGCCGAAAATGGTTAATGCTTTACTTGATCAAATTGCTCACAGTATAAGATAATAAAAAGAGGTAGTTTATGAGTGTTTTACAATTATATGAATATCCGCATCCTATTTTGGCGCAAAAAGCAGAGCGCGTATTGAAAGTTGATGATGATATACGAAAATTGCTAAGAGACATGCTTGAAACAATGTATGCCGATAAAGGGGTTGGTTTAGCGGCCCCGCAAGTTGGTGTTTCTAAACGTATAATTGTAATAGATACCGAGCAACGAGATGAAGACGGTAATTATAAGCCTGGAAATCCGATGTATTTGGTAAATCCTGAGATAATTTATAAGTCAGAGGATACGATATGGTTTTGTGAAGGATGTTTATCGGTTCCTAAGCAAAGTGCCGATGTTGAAAGGCATTATAAAATAAATGTTCGTTATTTAGATTATGACGGCAAAGAGCAGGAAATTGAAGCAGTGGATTATCCGGCGGTAGTTTTACAACACGAAATTGACCATTTAGACGGCATTTTATACATTGATAGAATTAGTCGCTTAAAACGAAATATGCTTTTGAAAAAGTTAGAAAAATATCGCCAAAGCCAAAAATAATTTATTGACAAAATAAAACATATTTGTTACTTTTTAATGGTTAAAACTATTATTAATTAATAAGTACCATTATGAATGAAAAGTGTTTTAAAACTTTACTACGTGTAAGGTGGTACAAACAAAATAAGTTTGTACGAAAAAAAATCAAGCGGTTGCTTAAAATCAGCAGAAAGCAACAAGTTAAAATTTTCACAAAATTGGGCGTGGTTTATAAAAAGGGTAGCAAATATGAGATCTTGCCGTATTTTGATTTAAGAAAAAAATATCAGGTATGGGGAGTTTGCGTAGGCGATGATAATCGCAAAATTATGCTCTCAAAAGACGATTTTGGCAAAGAGGCTCATGTAATTTTTAACCATAACCAATTTTATGTGTTGAGTTTAAATGCTTATATTCGGGGGTTAGCGCTTCCGACTATGAGAGATGCCGAATTAATTTGTGCTTCAAAGTCTTTAATAGATGAGATTATGGAGTTGTTTGTGTTACACGGTGTAAAAGCCGATAAACTTGTCGGACCGTATGTTATATATACAGACGATACAAGTTATGAGGAAAATCCCGCAAGTAAAATGCCGGTTTGGAATCTCAATGCTGAAAATGGTGAACAATTTTGCGAAGTAGGGTGTTTTGAGCGATATCTCACTCGTTTAATAAAATATTAGACGATGGAGGCAAATAAATTGCCGTTGATGGTTCTTTATGACTCGGGAGAATCATGGTATGTTGAAAAAGATGCCAAGCCAATTGCAATTTTTTTAGCGCTTGATGAAATAGCCGTTTATGTTAAAAACCTTGATAAAACAGATTATGAAAATGCAAAATTGTTGTGTGGCGAAATGGAAGATGAGAATCTGTTCTGGAGTTTACCTACTCAACAACAACTGCAGGTTTTGCTGGATAAAATTGACGATTTTAATACAGTGGCTGAACTTATCGGTGCTGAACCTATTAAAAAAGCAAAATATTGGTCGCGTAAAAGTTGTCGCAACGGCGTACGAATTGGAGTTAATTTCGGACTTGAAAAAGAGGTTGAAATTTCTGAGTGCGAATATGCATTTGTCAGACCATTTTTGAGAATGTAAAAGAAAACCACGCTTTTTTGGCGTGGTTTTCTTTTTTTAATTTAGTTTTTATTTGTTTCAATTGAAATATATTTTTCAGCAGCAATAACATATCCGTAAACAACCTTATCTCCTTCATTTCGTAAGGGCTTTCGCTCAATACAAATCTTTTTTAAGCCACATTTTTTTAATACTTTTAAAACATAATCGCTACTATGAATAAACCTACCTGAAGGGGTTAGATGATAGTCATCATTGTTGATGTTGTTTTCGGATATTGTGAAAACCAGTTGCCCCATTCCGATAAGAACTTTTGATATGGCATTAATTATCGGATACAAATCTCCAAAATATGTAAAAACATCACCGGCAGTAATGAGATGGTACATTTTATCTTCAGTGCTTAAGAAGTTAATTATTTCATCCATTACAAGTCTGTCATATATGTATTTACGCTTTGCTTCTAACAGCATTTTTTCTGATAAATCTACTCCGGTTGCGTGGCTCCAACCGATAACCGACTTTACTGTTTTTCCGCAAAGACCGGTACCACATCCTAAATCAAGATATTTGATAGGTTTATAAAATGGTTTGTAATAATGATTTTTAATGCATCTGGCAATGTGTTCCGGAACTTGATATTCTAATCCGGATAATGTGTCATCAAAATCTCCGGCAAAAGCATCAAATATTTTTTTTATGTAATCTTTATCGGCACATTTTAAATTATCATTGTTTAGTATTGCAGAAGCCATATACGATACAATTTTTTCTTGCCCATATTTTGCTAACCATCTTTTAGCATATTTTTCAGCCAGTTCATGGCCTTTCTCATCAACACATTCATATAACAAGTAACCAAAGTTTATGTGTTGGTCTTCTTGGGTTTCATCACAACAAATAATTGCATTCCAACCGGTTTCAAGTGCCGATTCCCATCGTTCAGTTTTTTGGTACAATCGGCTTAATGCATTGTAAATCCAAGGGTTGTTATCTTTTAATTCAAGCGCTCTTAATAAACTTTTTTCGGCCTTTTCGTGTTTTTCAAGTTCAATAAAAGAATTGCCCATAATGATGTAGGCATCAACACTTGACGGATATAATTTTAGTGCTTTTTTAGCAAAATCAACCGCTTTAACGTAACGAATCAAATCATAATATGTATTTGCCAAATTAATTACGGCAATGTAACTGGACTGATTATTTTTATATATGCGCTCATAATAATGAATAGCCAGTTCATACTGCCCCTTACAATATGCTACATTGCCCAAACATAATAAAGCAGATACATTGTCAGGTATTTTTCTTAACAAGCGGTTGGCAAACTTAACGGCATTATCATAGTCTGATTTATTGTAATATATATTAGATAGCGCTATTAATGATGTTTCTGAAATTGGGTTTAATCTGGTGGCTTTTTTATAGTAGGTAATTGCTTTATCTGCTTCACCTAAAGCATCAAAACAATTGCCGCAAAATACGGAATATTTTTCAGTTTTTGGGTTTTTTTGGTGCAATGACAAATAAATATCCAATGCT
Organism: Alphaproteobacteria bacterium; assembly: GCA_045644695.1. Classification (GTDB taxonomy): domain Bacteria; phylum Pseudomonadota; class Alphaproteobacteria; order RF32; family CAG-239; genus JAFTYO01. The sequence continues at coordinate 3,986 of JAZRHJ010000235.1, forward strand.
TCGGGATATTTTTTTTCATTGTATAGAACGGCAGCTTTTTGTTCCAGATTACTCAATCTAAACTCCAATATTTTCTAAACTGGCGCAATTATACACTATTTTATTACAAAAATAAACAAAAAAATGTTAAAAAACATAAAAAAGTCTTGACTAGATAAAATAAATATTGTATATGCGTTGTATGTTGATATGGGGGTGTGGCGGAATTGGTAGACGCGCTAGACTCAAAATCTTGTTCGCTCAGCGAGTATGAGTTCAAGTCTCATCACCCCTACCACTTTGAAATACCGAGATTTTTTCTCGGTATTTTTGTTTTTAAGCCGTTTTCATTCTGACTTGACAGTTTTGTAATAAGATGTTATTTTAATAATAATTCTTAATTATGCAGTCAGATAATTATTATAAATCAGTAAAAACAGAAGTTATGTTGACAGACAACAATGGTATTGCAAAGGGCAACGAGAAAGATGCTATTGCAACAAATGTAACAGATTCGTCAGATGATAATAATTTGTCATCTAAGATTTCTTCGGAAAGTGATTCAACCTCAGATTCGTCCGGTGATAGCGCTTATTCTTCATCTGGTGACAATGATTGGGGGCTGGCAGGACAGGGAAATGATCCTGATTTTTGGGTAACTTACCCTTAAATTTATTAATTTTTTGTATGGCAGTGTGTTTGTTGCACTGCCATGTTTTTATATAACAGAATATAAAATTCTACTTATAAACATAGACTTTAGTTTAAAAGCACTTTTTTGAGTTTGTTTATGCATTAT
>JAZRHJ010000236.1:0-1306 GCA_045644695.1 Alphaproteobacteria bacterium
GAAATTCAAAAATCTTTGGTATATTTTACAACGGCATTAAAAGATAATCATTTGGTGTTGCTCAAAATTTTAAGAATGACAAATTCTCCGTCGCTTACAAAAGTGGTTAAATTTACTGAGGAAGATATAGATTTATTAGAAGATGTCATTGTCGAAAACAAACAAGCCATAGAAATGGTTGATATGCATCGTTCAATTTTAGAAGGAATGATGGATGGTTTTGCTTCAATTATTAATAACAATCTGAATTTGGTTATGAAATTTTTGGCTGCCATTACCATCATACTTTCAATTCCAACTATGTTTGCAAGTTTTTGGGGAATGAATGTTCCGGTTCCAGCCGCTACAAATGAGCACGGCTTTTTAATTGTCGTGGCATTATCCATATTGGCAACAATATTTGTAATTATATACTTTAGAAAAAAAGGAATGTTTTAACTTTTTAAGCATGCTCAAAATAAGAAAAGAGCCTTATGTTTTATTGTTAATCATAAGGCTCTTTTTTTTTATAACAAATCCAAAAATTTGAAACCGGCATCTATCATAATTTTAACAAAGAGCAATGCTATCACCGACAAAATTACAATACGAATGATTTTATTACCATTTTTAATGGCAAGACCAGTACCTATATAACTTCCGAGAGTGCTGAATAATGCGGCGGTTAAACCTAAAGGAATTATCACAGCATCATTGTATAAAAAGACGGATAAAGAACACAAACCGATTGTTGCATCAATAATTTTTGCATTTCCCTCAGATTGTAAAAGTTTTATTTTTGCAAACCCGGAATATGCTAAAATTAAAAAAGTGCCTGACCCAGGACCGTAAAAACCACCATAAATACCAATCAATATCGTTACAATCGAAACGATGATATATTGTTTTCTTCTTGATATGTTATCGGCATTTTTAGGCTCTAAATCTTTCTTTAATAAAACATACATAGCCGTTAACGGTAACAATATAAGCAGTAAAATTTTAAAAATTACTTCATCGACAACAAGTGCAAATTTTGCTCCGATAAAAGCCCCGATTGCGGCAGTAATTATACCGATAATTGCTAAATTATAATCAATAAACTTGTTTTTACAATATCTTATGGTTGAAGTTACCAAACCAAAAGATGCAGATAATTTATTTGTATAAACGGCAACATTTGCGGGAAGTCCGGCAAGCATATATGCCGGAATGGAAATTAAGCCACCGCCACCACCGATGGCGTCAACCACACCGGCTAAAAAGGCTAACGGACAAACAATTAAAAACATAGATAAAGTAAGTTCCATGAGTATTATCTTTCTTA
>JAZRHJ010000237.1:0-1734 GCA_045644695.1 Alphaproteobacteria bacterium
CGTAAAAAATTGGCTGCTTCTGTTACAAAGGCCATTGACAGATATTTTAATGACCCTGAAGTTGCTGCCCTTTATTAAATGTTCACATCTTGAAAAAATATGTTTTGTATTTTAATTTATATGATATAACTGGGCTAGAAGTTTAACAGATGATACATAGAGTTAGCCAGATATGTTAAAATTTTTTTCCACATTAATAAGTGCCGGTTTATTTTTTGCAGTATTGGCATTAATTGGATTGATAATTTTCTTTAGCCATTTAAGCAAAGAACTGCCCGATTATCGTCAATTGGCAAAATATGAGCCTGCGGTTACTACTCGTTTATTTGCAGGTGATGGCCAACTCTTGATGGAATACGCCGCAGAAAAACGTTTATTTGTACCGGTTGATAAAATTCCGGCAAAAGTTAAACAAGCATTTATTTCGGCCGAAGATAAACATTTTTATTCTCATGGCGGAATAGACTATATTGGTATATTAAGGGCAATTATAAATAATGTAAAAAATATCGGGAAGGGTAGACGTCCGGCTGGTGCTTCGACAATTACACAGCAGGTTGCAAAAAATTTCTTGTTAACTTCAGAAGTATCTTACATAAGAAAAGTAAAAGAAGCGATTTTGGCACATAGAATGAATAAAGCATTTACCAAAGAGCATGTTTTAGAACTTTACTTAAACCAAATTTATTTGGGTAACAGGTCTTATGGGGTGGCAGCAGCAGCATTAAACTATTTTGATAAATCGTTAGATGAATTGAAATTAGAAGAAATTGCATATTTGGCTGCGCTTCCTAAAGGACCAAACAATTATCACCCTATTAAAAAATATGATGCAGCCGTAGCAAGAAGAAACTGGGTAATTTCTCGTATGCTTGAAGATGGTTATGTCACAAAAGAAGAAGCCATAGAAGCAAAAAAACAACCTTTAACAACCGTTGAACGCAAAACAGGTTTCTTAAAAGATGCGGAATATTACAGTGAAGAGGTCAGAAGAACCATATCGCATAATTTAGGTGATGAAGCATTGTATGAGGGTGGTTTGATTGTAAGAACTACCGTTAATCCCAAAATACAATCAATTGCTACTAAAGCGTTTAGAAAAGGTTTGATAGAGTATGATATAAGACACGGCTATCAAGGAGCAAGGCAAAATATTGCTATTGATGAAAACTATAAAACTTCTTTACTAAAAACAGAACTTGAAAAAGGCGCAGAACCGACGTGGGAAAAAGCAGTTGTGCTAAAGGTATCGGAAAAATATGCCCAAATTGAAACCGTATCAGGCAGTACGGGAAATATATATTTAGAGGATATATCATGGGCAAAACCTCGGCTGAATAATATGTCGGTAGGAAATGAACCAAAAGATGTTAGCGCTGTTTTGAAAACAGGTGATGTAATTTATGTTGAAAAAATTAATACTTCAAAAACAAAAAAAGAAGATGCTTATGCATTAAGGCAAATTCCTGATGTGCAAGGTGCAATGGTTGTTATAGACCCTCATACAGGTAAAGTTTTGGCGCTTGTCGGCGGGTTTGATTTTAAAAAATCGCAGTTTAACAGAGCAACGCAAGCATATCGTCAAACAGGTTCATCTTTTAAGCCTTTTGTATATTTGGCGGCTCTTGAATTGGGATATTCCCCAAATGATTTAATTTTAGATGCACCTTTTGTATTGGATCAAGGTGTTGGTCAACCATTATGGAAACCGGTAAATTATTCAAAGAAATTTTA
>JAZRHJ010000238.1:0-1275 GCA_045644695.1 Alphaproteobacteria bacterium
AGAATACGAGCAGTTAAAACGTGCTTTTGCAGGTGGTTTTACGCATGCAGCTAGCCGGTATTCAGGGCAGGTCATTGAAAACGCAGATTCTATTGACTTTACATCTTCATACCCCTATGCGTTATTGTCTGAACAATACCCTATGAGTTCAGGCAAGCTCGTGGAGATTCATTCTAATGAGGAATTAGAAAAGTATTTAAAATATTATTGCTGCGTGTTTGACGTTGTTTTAGAGGGGCTAGAAGCCACATTCAAATATGAGAATTATATAAGCGTTTCAAAGTGCGGTAAAAAGTCAAACGTGGTCAATAATAACGGCCGTGTGTATTCTGCCGATATGATAGCATTGACTATCACAAATGTTGATTTTGATATTATCCGCAAGACATATAAATATAAGAAATGTAAGATATATAACTTCCGTATTTATAAAAAAGGGTATCTCCCGAAAGAGATCATACAAAGCATAATCAAACTTTATAAAGATAAGACCACATTAAAAGGCGTTAAGGGTAAAGAGGTCGAATATCTTAATTCTAAGGGCCTGTTAAATGCGATCTATGGCATGATGGTAACGGACATTATCCGTGATGTAATAGGCTACGATAATGAATTAGAATGGAATACAAAAGAATCAAACGCAGCCAAGGAACTTGAAAAGTATAATAAATCTCGCAGGCGGTTTAATTATTACCCTTGGGGTATATTCTGCACGGCATATAGCAGGCGTAATCTTTGGACCGGCATAATAAACTTTAAAGAAGATTATTTATACTCGGATACTGATTCTATTAAATGCATCAACATACAAAAGCATGAATCATATATACTTAAGTATAATGCCATGTGCGATAAAAAACTCAAACTCATGTGCAAGCATTACGGCATTGATTACGCTGAACTTGAACCCAAGACAATAAAAGGCGAAACAAAACCCCTTGGTGTTTGGGATTATGACGGCCATTATGATTATTTTAAAACCTTGGGAGCTAAAAGATATATGGTATCTGAGGGTGATAAACTTTCTATAACCGTTTCAGGTGTCAATAAAAAGGTTGCAGTGCCGTATCTTTTAAAACTGCACCCGATCAGGGAATGTTTTGATATCTTCTCGGAATCATTGGAAATACCGGCAGAATATACAGGCAAACTGACGCATTATTATATTGATAATGACTATCATGGTGTTGTTACTGATTACCAGGGTGTATCATATAAATATCATGCCTTATCAGGTGTATATCTTGAGCCGGCTAGTTATAGTTTCGATATAAG
>JAZRHJ010000239.1:0-5039 GCA_045644695.1 Alphaproteobacteria bacterium
CAGACGACGAAATGCCGGTGTTGAAGATATAAAAAAATTATATGTAGGACGTTCAACCCCATCATCTCCCGCTGTTTGTTATAATCCACTTATAACAAACAGCCAAGAAATTCAAGCATTAGCCGATGCCGAATGCAAAAAACACAATACGGGAACGCATGCAATCAAAACGCATACAACGAAATTTACTTGTAAAATGTTTTTACCGTCTCACGACTATTTTAAATGTGTAAAATAAATAATTAAGAAAGAAACTATCATGACAATGTCTATTGAAAAAACAATTAATGAAAAACTTGCTACAATATTTGAAAAACTCAATTTAAACACCGATTACGCCATTGTTAAAGTATCGGACAGGCCAGATTTAAGCGATTTGCAATGTAACGGCGCATTAGCATTGGCAAAACAATTAAAGAAAAATCCTCGAGAAATTGCTTCAATGATAGTAAACGAACTGCAATCTGATAACATTTTTGAAGCACTATCCATTGATGGCCCCGGTTTTATTAACATAAAACTAACCGACGAGTTTATATCACAAAAAATGCAAGAAATGGCTTCTGATGAACGTTTAGGATGTGCAAAAGTTACAAATCCCAAAAAAGTTGTAATGGATTTTGGCGGACCTAACGTTGCAAAATCGCTACACGTCGGACACTTACGTTCTGCAGTTATAGGTGAATCCATCAGACGAATTGAAAAATTTATCGGCAATGACGTAATTTCAGATGTTCATTTTGGTGACTGGGGCACCCCAATGGGAATGATATTAGCCGAAATTATCAAAAAAGATGGTGATTTATCAAAAACAACAGATTATGATATCGCTCAAATATCAGCATTTTACAAACAAGCCAATATACGTTGCAAAGAAGATGAAAATGCTAAAGAAACGGCTCGTCAAATAACAGCAGAATTACAAAATGGCAATGAAGAATATAAAAAAGCATGGCAACATTTAAGAAAAGTATCTGTTGATGATGTAAAGAAAAACTATGATGAATTGAACGCATATTTTGACCTATGGCTAGGTGAAAGCGATGCACATAACGCCAGTTCGGAAATTGTAAAAACAGCAAAAGAACAAGGAATATCAGAAGTTGATGACGGCGCAACAATTATCAGGTTGCCCGAAACCAACAAACCAATGCCACCGGTAATATTGGTAAAATCTGACGGAGGTTTCGGTTATCAAGTAACTGACATTGCCACTATAAAGATGCGCTATGACGATTTAGGCGCCGATGAAATAATTTACATCGTAGACAAACGCCAAGCACTTCATTTCGAACAAGTGTTTCAAGTTGCCAACATGTTAAAATTAGCCCCCGAGACAACTTTTAAGCATATTGGTTTTGGAACGGTTAACGGAGCAGACGGAAAACCCTTTAAGACACGTGACGGTGGCGTAATGAATTTGGAAGATTTAATAAATATGAGCAAAGATAAAGTTCGCCAATCAATGCCAAAAGCAAATGAAATTGAAGGATATGGTGAAAAAGAAATAGAAAAATTAGTATCTCAAATATCCATGGCTGCAATAAAATTTCAGGATTTAAAAAATTCGATAGCATCCGGTTATGTCTTTGATTTGGAAGACTTTGCAAAATTTGACGGAAAAACCGGACCGTACATTCAATATGCAATAGCACGTGTAAATTCAATATTAAGAAAAGCCAAAACAAACGGCATCGAAAAAGGCATAATTAACATCAACAATGTCGATGAACGCAGTTTAGCACTAAAACTGGCACAAATAGAAAATACCATATTTAGAGCACATAATGATAAAGAACCCAGCATAATTGCCGATTATGCTTATACATTGGCTCAAACATTTTCAAGTTTTTATAACGCTTGCCCGATTATGACTGCCGAGGATGAAAAAGTTATAAAATCACGTTTAAGTTTGGCGCATATGGTAAAAGAAACATTAACACTGATGCTGTACTTACTTGGCATAGACGCTCCAGAAATAATGTTAAAAGCAAATTAGGTAATAAAGCATGACAGATATATCACAAGTTTTAACTCATTACGGAATAAATGGAGAAGTTATAGGCACACAACAAGGTCCTTTAATCACTCAAATAAAGTTTAAGCCCAAAGCAGGCACAAAGTTTAAGAACATAACATCTTCTATTGAAGACATTGCGCGCGAAACCGGTCTAAAAGGTTTAAGAGTAAGTAATGTATGCGAAGACAACTGTATTGGCTTTGAAGTTCCAAACGACAAATTACAAACCGTATGGTTAAAAGATATCTTATCATCTGATGAGTTTAAAACGGCAAAAGGAAATTTACCAATTAATTTAGGTGTACAAATTAATGGCGCACCATTGTTTGCCGATTTAGCAAAAATGCCACATCTTTTGATTGCCGGAGCAACGGGTTCTGGAAAATCTGTCGGGTTAAATGCTTTCATAATATCATTAATAAAGGCCAAACGCCCGCATGAATTAAAATTTGTAATGATAGACCCAAAAAGAATAGAATTTTCCATATATAACAATCAAGAATATCTGTATATGCCGGTAATTACCGAAAATGAAAAAGCCTCATTAGCATTAGAATATTTATGCCAAGAGATGAACAACAGATATACACTATTTGAAAAATCGAAAACAAAAAATATTGAAGAATATAATCAAAAGGCAGGTTTTCTTCCATATATTGTAACCATTGTTGATGAATTTTCCGATTTAGTATTATCAGACAAAGCCGTTGAAAAACACATTCAAATATTGGCACAAAAAGCAAGAGCGGCAGGCATACATTTAATTATTGCTACACAACGTCCTTCAGTAGATGTTGTAACTGGAAGCATCAAAGCAAATTTTCCGTCAAGAATAGCTTTTAAAACCGCATCAGGGGTCGATTCAAAAACCATACTTGATACCAGCGGTGCCGAAGACTTAATCGGTCGAGGCGACTGTTTATATTTATCAGGAAGCGGTGAATTAACGCGCATTCATGGAGCATATATAACAAACGAAGAAATTGAAGCAATATTAAAGCCTTACAGCAAAGAAACTAAAGAAATACTTAAAGATGAAAATTATAAAAAAGAAAATAAAACGCCCCTAAAAAAAACAAATAAGAAACCATTTTTTCTTATTACATGGCTTGTCGCATTATGGAAATATTTAGGAAAAAGAGAACAGAAAAAACTAATAAAAACCATTTTTGAATTAATCTTTAAGACAAAGAAATGACAAGACACAATAAAAAAGCCCTTTGAATATATGTTCAAGGGCTTTTTTATAAGTCTTTAAGCATATCCCGTAACATTAATATACCTGTTAAAATCAATTTTAGTTTCATCTATTGCTCGCTCCCATTTGAGTTCATCAGGTGTGTTAAATAACAAATCTTGTGTTGCGTTTGTTACTAACCAATGATTGTACTTTAATTCTTGTTCCAGTTGCAATGGCTCCCAACCTGAATATCCCAATGCAATCAAATTTTTTTTTGGTCCTACACCATAGGCAATATCTGTTAAAACATCTAAAGATGATGAAATTGCAATATTCTTATCAATTTTAAGTGTCCCCGGCTTAAAATATTCAGAACTGTGTAACACAAAACCTCTAATTTTTTCAAGCGGCCCACCTTGATATAAAAACATAGAATCAAGATTAACATTAGGATTAAGAGGTAATTTAACAGCTAAATCAGTAAAAGAAAAATCTTTCAATTTTCGATTAACCACAAACCCCATGGCACCATCTTTACCATGAGAACAGATATATACAAGTGTATTTTCAAAGCGCTCATCTTCCATTTGAGGCATTGCAACTAAACACATACCGGTCAAAAACTTATTATTAAAATCTTCCATTTATTGTATATATCCTAAAATTGTAATTGTACATTTATCTTATTTATTATATCATAAAAAACAGATAAATAAATAACTTTTTATGTTTAACATGAGAATATTAATAAAATATATAGTTTTTTTAATGCTAACATTCAATATCATTAATGCAAAAGCATCTAATGTAGAGTTAGAATTGGAAAATGACAATAAGCCTCAATTTATCTCAGCAGACTTTAAAGGGGCGCTAAATTTACCACATCCGATAATGTTACATCTTTTGTTAGACGATAAAACATCAAACACCATCGGCCGTTTAGTTGCAATAGCCTACTACTTTGAGGTGAAATATAAAGGCGAAGCCCTAAATTATGATTTTAGTGATGATGTTGCCTACATTTTTCCAGACTTATCACCAAATGAAATTGATAGCAAAACATCACAAATCAGAATGATTATTAAAACATATCGCTGGGGATTAACAAAATATAAACAAATAGCGGCCGAATTAATTGCCCCCAAACCTACCCCCATAATTATTGGAGATGACGATTACGCAATTAAAGGCTCGATAGACTATATTCCTGTTCCAGAAGATTCTTATGCTGTAATCAACGAATTTAAAAAAGTTGTAAGTTACAGCGAAGATCCAAAAGATTTGGAAGCAATGGAATTATATCGACAAAAACAATTGGATAAAAAGAAAAACAAAACTGATTTTGATAAATTTAAATCTATGGTAAATAAAATTGAATTTTCTAAAATTCACCGATATGGGGTAGATTTGCCCAATCCGTTTATCGGAAATGCCGGAATCGGAAAATGGGTTGAAGATAACGAATTTAAGGCAAGAGCTATATCCGAAATTGCTCAAATCAATGATGCAAAAGAGTTTATTGTCGCAATACACATTAATTCCCCCGCTCATAGGTTTATATTGGCAAATAATTTAAGTACAGATTTACAAAAACCCAAAATAGAATTAATTGAAACAAATAACATTGCTTCTTATGAAGTTCTTTACCCCTTAGCAAGTCAATTTGTCGACAAAATGATGATTGCCGGATATACCGATAATTTTGCTATTCCTATAAAAATCACAACAACAGATTCTAAAAAAGGCATATCTTTTGTTGCAAAAACGACATTACAAAGTTGTGATGACAGAATAAAATGTATAACAAAAGAATTTATTACACCACTGACAATTGAACAA
>JAZRHJ010000240.1:0-1496 GCA_045644695.1 Alphaproteobacteria bacterium
TAATATTTTCTGCTCCGGCATTTCGTCGTCTGTCAACAAATGGTTGTATTAATGAACATGATGTTGTTAATATTAAAATAAATATGGTTATAAGCATTTTTGTACTGGACAATTTATTAAACTCCGTTAAATTATATATCAATATTTCAACCATATTATACGAAGAAGATTTTAAATGCAAAGCGAAAATGAATATATTGGTGATGATAAATTTAAAAATTTTTTAAATCACTATGAATGTCCCACCTCTTTAGAGGTTATTAAACTTAAATTTGCCGGCGCTATTTGTTCTCCTAACCTGAATTTGCGTCCGACAGATGTTATTTCGTCTTTTTGGGAGCAAAATAAGCAGCCTCGTCTTGAAACTAAAAAAGAAGCAGAACTTTTTTTTAAGTTTTTTATGGGCTTATGGGATTGTGTTTTCGAAAAAATTCGCAAAAATAAACTTACTTTATCTAAAGCCCCAAAAGATACTTGTTTTTGGGCGCAACTTAGGTTTGAAGAAGTCGAATTTGGCTTTTTGGAAGGTTTTTGGGGCGGATGTGATGACTTAAAAGTGCCAAATTATGTTGCGCAAATTGTTGATTCTCTATCTGAAATGGCTGATGCTTATGCAAAACTTGCTAAAAAAATAGGAAAGGGGACAGAACAAAAAGAAATTGTCAATGCTTTAATTAATATTGATAAAACGGTCGAAAAAACATTTTCGTTTATTATCGAAAATTTTGTGTTGCCACGAATCGCTGATTTAGAGCGTACAGTTAATTAAAAATTTTTAAAACAAAAAACGGGATATTTTTTAACCCCGTTTTTTGTGTTATGGTTTATGCTTTTGCAATTATATATGCAAGCAACATCATTTGTGCTGTGCTGCATAGTTGGTTTCCGGCCTCCAGACATATTTTTGCATATTCTAAGCGGTTGTCGAAATTAAGCATTATTAATTGTGCTTTGTTGCAAAGATCGTGTTTATTGACATATATCTTTACAAGTTCCAACGCATTATTAAGTTCGAGCATTTTTACTTGGGCCTCGTCGCAAAGACTATATTCTTTGCAATATATTTTGAGATATTCAATAGCATTCTCAAGTTCGAGCATTTTAATCTCTGCCTCATCGCAAAGACTATATTCTTTACAATATATTTTGAGATATTCAATAGCATTTTCAAGTTCGAGCATTTTAATCTCTGCCTCATCGCAAAGATAGTGTTTATTGACATATATCTTTACAAGTTCCAACGCATTCTCAAGTTCAAACATTTTTATTTGAGCCTCATCGCAAAGTTTATGATTTTGGATGTAAATCTTTACAAGTTCTGAGGTATTCTCAAGTTCAAACATTTTTACTTGATCCTCATCGCAAAGATCGTGTTTATTGACATATATCTTTACAAGTTCCGAGGCATTCTCAAGTTCAAACATCTTTACTTGAGCCTCATCGCAAAGTTTATGATTTTGGATGTAAATCTTTACAAGTTCCGAGGCATTCTCAAG
>JAZRHJ010000241.1:0-1048 GCA_045644695.1 Alphaproteobacteria bacterium
ATCTTAAATAAAATTGCTCAAGATGAAGCACATCATGCCCATATATGGCAACAATATACCAAACTTATCGTAAGACCTAATATGTTTAAGGTTTGGTGGTACCGCATTTTGATATATTTATTAGGATATACTTTCGTTATTAAACTTTTGGAAGCGCATGAATATGAGGGAATAGAGGCATTAAAACAACTTGAAAAAGAAATTCCGGAAGTAAAAAAAATTATTAAAGATGAAAAAGAGCATGAAAAAAAACTTGTAGATATGCTCGATGAAGAACGCCTAAATTATGTCGGTGCAATGGTTTTGGGGTTAAATGATGCACTGGTAGAATTAACCGGAACAATTGCTGGTATGACATTTGTTTTGGCAAATACGACATTTATTGCCATGGCCGGCATTATTACCGGCGTTTCGGCAACTCTTTCAATGGCGGCTTCAAACTATTTGGCAGAACGAGCCGATGGTAATCCGAATGCGTTAAAAGCCAGTTTTTATACCGGAATTGCCTATTTGGTAACAGTGGTATGTTTGGTCTTACCATATTTATTGTTTCCGACGGATATGTATGTTGCAGCGCTTGTTTGCATGATCGCAATTGTGGTTTTTTTGGTGTTTATTTTTAACTATTACATCGGTACAGTAAAATCAGAACCATTTGTACCAAAATTCATTGAAATGTCCGGTATCAGTCTATCGGTTGCTTTGATTGCTTTTTTAATAGGATGGGGAGCAAAAGCATTATTTAATTTAGATATTGGTTAGTATTGCTAATTGCAAGATTTTTTATTGACAAATATACCCCTTTTTTGCTAAACTTATGGTGATAAAGAATTATTAATTTTAAACCATAAGTTTATGAAAAGGGTATTATTTTTTTTAGCGCTTTTGTTTGCTATACAAACCGCTAAAGCACAGGTAAATGACATCTATTTACAAGATGGGATTGTTTTAACTGATAACCAATGGCACTTTGATGACTATTCGGTTATTGAGGCTAATAATGGCACATATTTGGTAATTACGCCAAACGGTCATTATTATACTCAAC
>JAZRHJ010000242.1:0-9181 GCA_045644695.1 Alphaproteobacteria bacterium
AAATAAAAATATGTTGAGAAAAAACAAATATGTTTTATACTGCAAAATATATTTGTTAATAAAGGTATTAAAATGCAAGACCCTAAATTTATTCATTTAAGAGTACATACGGCGTATTCTCTTTCTTCGGGAACTATAAAAGTTCCATCATTGATGAATAAATTAAAAGAACAAAACATACCTGCGGTTGCGATGACGGATACTGCTAATATGTTTGGCGCGAAAGCGTTTTCGGCCTATGCTCATGATAATGGTATAAAACCTATTTTAGGTTGTCAGTTTTATTTAAGAAATAAAGATGCAGACAATATATTAAAAACAAAAGGAAAAACTCTGGACCTTGATAAAATAGTGTTGCTTGTCATGAATGAAACGGGTTATCAAAACATTTCAAAACTTATGAAATGTTTTTATTTGGATAATACGCAAAACGGCGACGAACCACAACTTACATATTCTGATTTAAAAGAATTTAATGAAGGCTTAATTGCGCTTACAGCCGGTACAGAAGGACCTATAGGAAGGCTTGTTTTGGAAAACAGAACTGAGGAAGCCAAAGAAATAACAAAGGAATTATTAGATATTTTTTCCGACCGCTTATATATGGAAATTTCTCGTATAGGAACGCCTCAAGAAAATAAAACGGAAGATACCTTTATAAATTTGGCTTATGAATATAACATTCCTCTTGTTGCCACAAATGAAGCTTTTTTCTTTGATGTAGATATGTATGAAGCGCATGATGCGCTGGTTTGTGTTGCTCAAGGTGAATATGTTGCAAATGAAAATCGTAAAAAATATTCGCCTAATAACAGGCTAAAAAAACAAGATGAAATGGTCGAATTGTTTGCTGATTTACCTGAAGCAATTATAAACACGGTAAACATTGCCAAACGGTGTAATTATATTTCTGAAAAAGTAAATCCTTTATTACCTGTTTTTGAATGTCCCGAAGGAAAAACTCAAGATGAGTTTATAACAGAGGAGGCTTATCGCGGTTTAAAAGAGCGTATGGAAAAGCAAGTATATTTTTCCGGTATGACCGATGAGCAAAAACAAGAGATAGATAAAAAATATTTTGCACGCCTTGATTATGAATTAAGCGTAATTAAAAGAATGGGTTTTCCCGGATATTTTTTAATTGTATCTGATTTTATCAGGTGGTCAAAAAACAACGGTGTTCCAGTCGGACCGGGGCGAGGTTCTGGTGCCGGTTCTATTGTTGCGTGGTCATTAAAAATTACCGAATTAGATCCTATAAAATTAGAACTTTTGTTTGAAAGATTTTTAAATCCTGATCGTGTTAATATGCCGGACTTTGATGTGGATTTTTGTCAGGAAAACAGAGCAAAAACAATTGAATATGTTCAAAATAAATATGGTTTTGAAAATGTCGCTCAAATTATAACATATGGTAAACTACAATCGAAAGCCGTAATCAGAGATGTGGCGCGCGTTCTTCAAATGCCATATTCTCAAGCAGATAAAATATCTAAAATGGTGCCACCTCCGGTGCAGGGCAAAAATGTAACTTTGGCCGAAGCGTTAGAACAAGTACCCGAGATGGAACAATTAAGAGTAAGCGACCCTCAAGTTAATAAATTATTTGATATTGCTATGAAACTTGAAGGCTTGTATCGACATTCGGGTGTTCATGCTGCTGGTGTGGTAATTGGTGACAGGGCGTTGGAAAAATTAGTGCCATTGTATAAAGACCCTAGAGCAGATATGCCGGTAACACAATATGATATGAAATATGTTGAAGAAACAGGGCTTATTAAATTTGACTTTTTAGGACTAAAAACTTTAACGGTTATTAAAAAGGCAGTTGATTGGATTAAGAAAATCCACGATATAGATTTAGATATAGATGCAATACCTTTAGATGATACAAAAACTTATGAAATGATGCAAAGAGGAGAAACAACGGCTGTTTTTCAATTTGAATCATCTGGTATGAAAGAGGTTCATAAACAAATTAAGCCTGACCGATTTGAAGATTTGATTGCAATTGTGTCTTTGTATCGTCCCGGACCTATGGATAATATACCGACATATATTAAAAGAAAGCACGGTGAAGAAGAAATTACATATTTACATCCGAGTTTAGCGCCTATTTTAGACGAAACTTATGGAATTATGGTATATCAAGAACAAGTTATGAATATTGCTCGTTCTTTAGGCGGTTACACAATGGGGGAGGCCGATAAATTACGTAAAGTGATGGGTAAAAAACTTAGAGATGAGATACCAAAGCAACGTGAAAAATTTACCAAAGGAGCCATTACAAATGGAATTGAAGAAGGAGTTGCAAAAAGTATATTTGATCAAATGGAAAAATTTGCTTCATACGGCTTCAATAAATCTCATGCGGCGGCATATTCTTTAATATCGTATCAAACTGCATATTTAAAAGCACATTATCCGGTAGAGTTTATGTGTGCGGTTATGGACTTAGATATTACAAACGTTGATAAACTAACATTCTTTACATCAGAATGCAAATCTGCCGGTATCGAAATTTTGCCACCGGACATTAATCAGTCAGAAGCAGAATTTAAGGTGGAAAATGGTGGAAAAATTAGATATGCGTTAGGAGCAATAAAGGGTGTTAGTGCAGCAGCAATGGCAAGCATTGTTAAAGAACGAGAAAAAAATGGCAAATTTAAAGATATATCCGATTTTTGCCATAGGATAGATTTTAAGGACATAAATCGTAAACAGTTAGAACAATTAATTAAAGCAGGTGCTTTTGACAGTATTGATAAAAACAGAGCAATGCTTTTTAACAATATAGAACTAATATTAAAAAATATATATTCGGCAACAGATTTAAAAAACAGTGAACAAACATCGTTGTTTGGAGCACAAGAATTGGTTGCTAAAATAAAACTTGCAACTGCTCCTGATTGGCCTCAATTAGAAAGGTTGCGTTATGAAGCATCGGCAATAGGATTTTATTTATCGGCACATCCGCTTGATATGTATAAAGACAGTGTTTTAAAATTAGGTGTTAAAAATTGTGCAGATATAATGCAAAATATAAAAGTTGGAGATAATATTAGAGCAAATATAGCTGTTTGTGTTGAAAGTTATCAAAAAAAGATAAGTAAAAACGGAAACAAATATGCTTTTGTAGGCTTATCAGATGCAACGGCATCTTTTGAGGCATTTTTGTTTTCAGACGGAATTGCAAAATATGAAAGTATAATAGAAGAACAAGTTCCAATATTGGTAAAAATTACAATAGATAAACAAAGTGAAGATTCTTCACCGAGAATAATGATTAATTCAATAAAAAAACTTGATGAAGCAATTACTGAGCAGGCAAAAGGAATTATTATAACTCTGGGTGATGTGTCAGCGGTTATGGTGGTAAAAGATATATTGAAAAAAGATAAAACGGGCTCAAATAAAGTATATATAATTCCTGATATGAAAGATTGGGATGTAAGAATAGAATTAAACGGGGGATACGCGTTTAGCGATACTGAAATAATAGGTAAAATAAGAAACATTTCCGGTGTATTATCGGTCAAGGAGATATAATATGAATGATAATGAAAAAAAAGATAATGAACAAAAATTAAAATATTCAATTTTAAAATCGTTTGCTCAACCGTTTTGGGTAATTTCAGATAATATAAATACGTTTATGAAACAAGGATGTGTTTTTTCGCTTCTTATGGTGATAATTTCATATTTATTAGGGCAGAAATATTTTTGCCTATTTAATGATAGTATGAAAGAAAAACTATATTGTCCGGAGACTATAAATTGGTATGTGCTTTATTTATTTGTCAAAATAACGGTGGTGTCAATTTTTGTTAATGTTTGGTATAACACTGTATTTAAAAAGGTGGCAATAGATAAATATTATTTGAAATCTATGTGGAAAGTTATTCTGAAAACTATGGTGTTGCTTTTGGTGTTTATTGTGCTAAATATAATGCCGTTGATATCGGGTGCTGTATTGTTTATGAGAACACCTAATCCGGTATGGCAATTAGAACTGATGTTTTTTACATTCGTTTCAATAGGTTTTTTACTGCCTTTTGTATCTCTACGCTTTTGTAGTTTATTTGCAGTTTTATTAGATACCGGAAAAATAACAGAAGTTAAAGAGATATGGAATAGAGGCAAAGGTTTGACGGTAAAAATTTTAATTTCGATATCACTTATTTATATGATGTGCTTGTTATCTTTTATAAGTGTAACCGGATATTTAAATGTACCAAGAGACATTCCGGGAGAATTGTATAATATAATAGCCGAATTGTTTTTTGCGTTTATGAGTTATTTTATAGTGATATTGTTCATTACATTTTGTGAAAAACAAAGGCAAACATTTTTACAATAAAAAAATCCCCGTATTTGGTAAATACGGGGGTTTTTTTAAGAATATTTCTTTTTATCAATTAAGAATTTTATAACACCCAAAGGTATCGATATAATATAAAATATTGTAAGTACTCCCAATGTTAACCAAGGTTGTGATAACATAAAATTAACAAAAAGAACCACTAAAAGCATTAACGGAAGAAACATACAAGTATGAACTTTTGTTTTCTTTAATGATAGTGTCGGAATTTTACTAACCATCAAAAAAGCGACAATAGGCATTAATATAGAACAAAAAGTATGTGTTCTAAATAGTGCTTCGGTTGCCGGAAAATCAAAAGTAATTAAGATTGGCATCAAAGCGATGGCGGCGGCTGCGGGAGCCGGAACACCGACAAAATAGTTAGACCAGTAGGGTGGTTGTTCAGCGTTTTCTAACATCGTATTAAACCTCGCTAAACGCATAGCCATACCCATTGCAAAAATAAGGCAGAATAGCCAGCCGAAACGCGGTAAATCTTGAAGCGCCCATTGATATATTAAAATTGCGGGAGCAACACCGAAACTGACAAAATCTGACAAAGAATCAAGTTCTGCTCCGAATTTTGATGAAGCCTTAAGAAATCTGGCAACTCTACCGTCAAGACCATCAAAAAGTGCTGCTAAAAATATACAAATAACCGCCTTAACCCAATCGTCATGGATCGCATAGCGAATAGAGGTAACACCCGAGCAAAGAGCCATCATAGTAACCATATTAGGAGCAATTTTTCGAAACGGAACCTCTTTTAATTTTTGCTTTGAAAGCAATATTTTATCATTAATTTTATCATTAATTTTTTTCATATCATGAAATTTTTTCATTATTTTGTTGCTCCTTCGACGCGTTGAGCATTTGATGTCAAATTAGCAATAATGGTTTCGCCTGCGACCATTGTTTGTCCTACACAAACCTGAGGTTCTATATCTGTTGGTAAATAAACATCAAGTCTTGAACCAAAACGTATAAGACCAAAGCGTTCACCTGCCTGATATTGTTGCCCTTCTTTTGCAAAACATACAATTCTTCTAGCAACGAGACCGGCAATTTGAACGAAAGCAATTTCTTTTCCGCATTCGGTACGCATTGCTAACAGTTGGCGTTCGTTATCTTTACTTGCTTTATCTAACGTAGCATTAAAAAATTTGCCCTTAATGTATGAGAGCTTGGTTATTTTACCTGTTGCCGGCGCTCTGTTAACATGTACGTTAAAGACGCTCATAAAAATGCTGACGCGATTGAATGTTTTGGTATTTAAACCAAGTTCTTCCGGACCTGAAACTCGGGTAATCATTTGCACGATACCGTCTGCAGGAGAAACGACAACATCTTTAATTTGCGGGGTAACTCTGTCTGGATCACGGAAAAAATAATAGCACCAAACAGTAAGAATTAAGCCTATAATACCAAGAGGTATCCATAAAATGGCAAGCAAAGCGGTTGCGCCTGCAAAAATGCTTATAAAACGCCATCCTTCATTATTAATATTGGGAAAAATAAATCTTTGAATAGAGAGGTCTACTTTTTTCATATTAAAATCCTTATAAAATAAAACACCGAAACGCTGTTTCTGCCGTGCTTAAATGTTAAAAAAATGTGCTTTTACGCAAAGACATGAAAGCACATTTTTTTAAAAAATACAAGCAATTTATTTTGAAATGTTTTTATTGTAAAATTAGTTTGTGGTCAAATTTTTTAGGTTTTGAATAATTGTTTCTGCGGTAGATTGTGATTCTTGGCTTAATCCGGCAGATTGCAGTGCTAAACTTTTAACGCACACACTAACCATATCTTTAGCGGTTTGTGTAACTGAAGATGTAAAAAGTGTGCCGTTATTGAGCCTTGAGTTGGCTTCATTTACCAAGCAAGCCTGCATCTTAACTTTTATTGACGAATTGCTGTCAACATTGGTATATTGGGATAAATCCGCATTGCAAGCACTTAAGAAAACTATTAAGGTAAGTAATAAATTTTTTTTCATATTTATTCTCCAAATAAATTAGTTGGGTCTACTGATAACTTCGTCAATAACTTTTTTAATTAATCGCGGCTGATTAATAAAAGCAAAAACAACTTTTGATGTTCCTGTGCCAGAGAATAATATATCACCATAGTTAAATAAACGACCTAAAATACTTTGCCTTATTTCTACAGATTCAATTCTTTCTCTGTTAAGTTCTTCGGTTGTTACATTGATGATGCCGGTTCTTTTAACCACTCTTTTGTTTGTACATACCATTTCAATCAAATTGCGCTTTAACCACGCAGAAACCGTAAAAATAATTAATGCAATAACGGGAAGCCAAATAGCAAATGTTAAGAAAGAATTGTGATAACGCTCCAATGCTCTGGCATAACTTAAGGCGGTGAAACAAGCAAATACCGATAAAGATGTTAATGAAAACGGTATAATCAATGCAAAATAATGCAATCTGCCGACAATTTCAATTTCTTCACCTATTGAAAGGGTGCTGGCGGTATATCTATATCTTCCAAGCATTGCAAACCTCCTTAAAATATTTTACATACTATAAAATAGCCTATTTCTTTTTAATTTGTCAAATATAAATATGCTTAATAAGAATATTTTTTATTAAAAGTAATATTTTGTGCCCAATGTGTACTCGTTGATGTTTTTCCCTTTATTAATTTGATAAGAAAAAGATGCTTCAAAAGCCATATTTTGCGTAAGATAAAAATTTAGAGCAGTATCGATATTCATTTTTGATCCGATAGAAGATGAAGCAAAAACTTTTTTAATATCGCTCTTTATGCTTATTTTGTTGTATATGGCTAACAGTCCAGCATTAAATCCGGCACCGATATATTGATTATTCGGTAAAAAACCGCCATAAGAAAAATCTACAGAACTTAAAATATATGTATAAATGTTGTCGTTTAATGCAAAGGTTGCTCCTCCGGCGAAAGATGATGTAAAAGTATATCCGTTATTTAGTGTTTTAGGGTTTGTCAGTCTTTGGATTTTTAAATCTATTTTATACGACGGAGCCTTAAAAATGTTATTAACGGGAGATAAAGATATTAATTCTAAAATATCTGCTTTTTCCAGCACATATTTATCATTTTTATCATAATGTCTGAACACTGTATTTAAAAAATTTATTTGTGCACCTTTTAAAAAGCCCTTATTATTATCGGTTAAAGAGTGATATGCCGGTCTGATTGAAAACTGCTCAAATATATTGCCGTTTTGTACTCCCAAACCTAAAGAAATCATTGCCGAATTATGAGAATATACAGGATTGTTGCCTTCTTTTAATTCGTCAAAAGTTGGCTTTGCATTAAGTAAATTTCGCCTCCTTAAAACGCCGAAACTTTTTTTGCGATAGTCTTTTATATCTGTTTTTTTATTAATATATTGATACTGAATATACTGATAAGCGGTTTCTAAAACATCTGCTTTTTCGTTGTTATTAAGAGTATCTAAATCAAAGCGATTTTCTTTTACAATTTTAGAAAAAGCACTATATTGTTTTTTATTCATCTGTTTTAAACGGTGTTTTATTTTTCGTTCTCTTGATGGTCTGTAATTTACAAATTTTACTAAACCTTCTTTTTTGTTAATAGCCTTAATGGTATCTAATGGAATGGTCTGATATTTAAATTCTTGAGCCAAATTCAGTTCCGGTTTTACGGCATCAATAACTTCCATTAACATATATGAGCAATTTAAGGTAAAAAAGTAATAAGGGGTGAGTGTTTGACCAACTTCCCATATATGATCGATAAATAAATCAAGTTCTTCTTGCGTTAAATTTAGTCCATATTCCCAAATATCTCTGTTTTCCAAATTGTTATAGGTATTAATTATGTCATAATAAGGCTTGGTGGTAAAACCTCCGGAGTAGGCGCCGATTAAACCGTATATTGCATATAAAAAACTGTCTTCATAGCCATTGGTATAAGCACCATAATTTATACCATGAGCTAAAAGCTGTGTTCCTTTTCGTTTGGTGTCAACTCTTAATAAAGTGTGCCCAAATAATGAAGATGAATTATTCATATATGCATCGGTAAACAAAAAAGTTATACCCGATGGTTGTAAATCTTTTTTAAAATTTTCATATTCATCACATTTGGGAAATTCGTAATTTATAACACCGTTATTTTTTAATAATTGATAGCGGGCAGGAAACAAACATTTTGTTTTATCGTCATTAGATTGAAACAAAGCAATAGTCGCTTCCAGTTCTTTTTCCGGATTGGTTTTACCGCAAGGACTTAAATAAAAAGATGGTGAGCCGATTGTAGACTTATATCCGCCAAATAAAGTTGGTTGATAATGAATAAGTTTTAACCACTTATCAGAATAAGCAAAATCTGATTGCGATGCATATGCGTTGCAACAAAAAAATATAAAATAAAAGAACAGTGTTTTATATATCATTTAAATTTTAAGCACGACTTATTTAAAAGCCGTGCTTATCCTTATCGTTAATAGATACTAGGCCTTCATTATTTCATAGAATTTTAATGTGAGTTCCACAGCATCAACATTATCATTAGGGAATAAAACTGCGAAGTTTTTGTAGGTTTTTTCTTCAACAATTTTTTCATCCATATTTAAAATGCCTGCTAATGTTGATAAAGTTTCACCATGACCTGCAGCCGCATCTAAAGCAAATTGTTCCATATTGTTTTCAACAAATGCCAAAATCATTTTTTGGGTACCGCCGGTAACACGTCCGTTCGGGTCACAACCGGATGTACCAAATGTAATACCAAAAGTTTGGTTGCCGAAAATACCGTTAGTAGTAACGGCGGCAACTTGAGGAATGA
>JAZRHJ010000243.1:0-4469 GCA_045644695.1 Alphaproteobacteria bacterium
GGACGTCATGGTAACAAAGGTACTGTTTCACGCGTATTGCCGCTACAAGATATGCCATATATGGAAGACGGTACACCGGTTGATATCGTATTAAACCCGCTTGGCGTGCCATCTCGTATGAATGTGGGGCAAATTTTGGAAACTCACTTAGGTTGGGCCGCAAAAGAGCTTGGTAAACAATTAGACGAACTGTGCGAACAGTATAAAAAAGGCGAAAAGACCATTGATGAATTAAATGCTCGTTTAAAAGAAATTTATGGCGAAAAACAATATAAGGCCGAAATTGAAACATTAAATGAAGCGGATAAAATGGAACTTGTTTCTAATTTGAAAAATGGTGTTCCGATGGCAACGCCTGTATTTGATGGTGCCAATGGAGAAGACATTAATCGCATGTTAGAATTAGCCGGTTTACCGACATCGGGACAAATTGATTTGTATGACGGTCGTACTGGTGAAAAATTTGACCGTAAGGTTACTGTCGGTATCATTTATATGATTAAACTTCACCACATTGTTGATGAGAAAATGCACGCTCGTTCAGTTGGTCCGTACTCACTTGTTACACAACAACCGTTAGGCGGTAAGGCACAATTTGGTGGTCAACGTTTCGGTGAAATGGAAGTGTGGGCTTTACAAGCATACGGCGCTGCATATACATTACAAGAAATGCTTACTGTTAAGTCCGATGACGTAAACGGCAGAACGAAAGTGTATGAAGCGATAATTCGCGGCGAAGATACGTTTGATACAGGTGTTCCTGAATCATTTAACGTTTTGGTAAAAGAAATTAAGTCATTGTGTCTTAATGTTGAAATGTTAAGCGAAGAAGTTTAAGGATAAGGAGTGATATAAATATGAATGATATAATGAAATTTATGAGTCAGCAAGTAGCTGAAGAGTCTTTTGATGAGATCAAAATCTCTATTGCTTCTCCTGAACAAATTCGTTCTTGGTCTTACGGTGAAGTTAAAAAACCGGAAACTATTAACTATCGTACATTTAAGCCAGAACGCGATGGTTTGTTTTGTGCTCGCATTTTTGGTCCGGTAAAAGACTATGAATGCTTGTGCGGTAAATATAAAAGAATGAAATATCGCGGTATTGTATGTGAAAAGTGTGGTGTTGAAGTTACACTTTCAAAGGTTCGTCGTGAAAGAATGGGTCATATAGAATTAGCGGCACCTGTTGCACATATTTGGTTCTTAAAATCGTTACCGAGCCGCATTTCAATGTTAACAGATATTCCGATGAAACAGTTGGAAAGCGTTTTGTATTTTGAAAAATACATTGTAATTGAACCTGGCCTTACAGATTTAAATATTAATCAACTTATGACCGAAGATGAATATTTAGATGCTTTGGATAAATATGGAGAAGATTCGTTTAGAGCAGGTATTGGTGCTGAAGCGCTTCGCGAAATTTTAGCCAATATTGATTTGGAAACAGAGCGTGCCGTTATGAGAGCCGAATTAAAAGAAATAAATTCGGAAGCAAAGCGCAAAAAACTTGTTAAACGCTTAAAAATTGTTGAATCGTTTATTGAATCAAACACAAAACCAGAATGGATGGTATTAACGGTTCTTCCTGTAATTCCGCCGGAATTGCGTCCTTTAGTTCCGTTAGATGGCGGTCGTTTTGCAACATCTGACTTGAACGATTTGTATCGTCGTGTGATTAACCGTAACAATCGTTTGAAACGTTTATTAGAATTACATGCTCCTGATATTATTGTCAGAAACGAAAAAAGAATGCTTCAAGAATCTGTTGATGCTTTGTTTGATAACGGTAGACGCGCTCGTGCAATTACAGGTACAAGTAAACGTCCGTTAAAATCATTATCTGATATGTTAAAAGGTAAACAAGGTCGTTTCCGTCAAAACTTACTTGGTAAACGTGTTGACTATTCAGGTCGTTCGGTTATTACGGTTGGTCCTGAACTTAAACTGCAACAATGCGGTTTGCCGAAGAAAATGGCGTTAGAGTTGTTTAAGCCGTTTGTATATTCAAAATTAGAATTGTACGGTCACGCAACTACCATTAAACAAGCAAAACGTATGGTAGAAAAAGAACGTCCGGAAGTTTGGGATATTTTAGAGGAAGTAATCAGAGAGCATCCCGTATTGTTAAACCGTGCGCCTACATTGCACCGTTTGGGTATTCAGGCGTTTGAACCTGTTTTGGTTGAAGGTAAGGCAATTCACTTGCATCCGCTTGTTTGTACCGCGTTTAACGCAGACTTCGACGGTGACCAAATGGCTGTTCACGTTCCGTTGTCAATTGAATCACAGTTAGAAGCACGCGTGTTAATGATGTCAACAAATAACATTTTGTCACCGGCATCAGGTAAACCGATTATTGTTCCTTCACAAGATATGGTATTAGGTATATATTACCTTTCTTATGAAGCCGAAGATGTAATAGGTGAGGGCAGTGTGTTTGCTGATACTGATGAGGTAATGCTTGCTCTTGATGCAAAAGTTGTAGATTTGCATGCAAAAATTAAATGCCGTATGGAATATGTTGATGACAATGGCGAAACAAAATATGGTTTGGTAGACACAACTCCAGGTCGTATAATTGTTTCGGATATTTTGCCTAAACATCCTGATATTCCGTTCTCAATTGTTAACAGATTATTGAAGAAGAAAGAAATTTCAGAAATAATTGATATTGTATATCGTCATTGCGGTCAAAAAGAAACCTGTATCATGGTTGATAAAATTATGGCTTTAGGTTTCCAAAATGCTTGTAAGGCAGGTATTTCATTCGGTAAAGACGACTTAATTGTTCCATCTACTAAAAAAGACCTCATTGAAGAAACGTCAAAACAGGTTGAAGAATTTGAATATCAATATCAAAACGGTTTAATTACCAAAGGCGAAAAATATAACAAAGTGGTTGATATTTGGGCTGCTTGTACCGATAAAATTGCCGATGAAATGATGAAAAACATTTCTAAAACGGAAAAAGGTTACATTAACTCTGTATACATGATGGCTCACTCCGGTGCTCGTGGTAGTGCTGCGCAAATGAGACAGTTAGCCGGTATGCGTGGTTTGATGGCAAAACCATCGGGCGAAATTATTGAACAACCGATTATATCAAACTTTAAAGAAGGTTTGACGGTGTCAGAATACTTTAACTCAACACACGGTGCGCGTAAAGGTTTAGCCGATACTGCGTTAAAGACTGCAAGTTCCGGATATTTAACCCGTCGTTTGGTTGACGTTGCTCAAGATGTTGTTATTACAGAAACCAACTGCGGAACTGAACGTGGTATCGTTGTACGTCCTGTTGTTGATGGTGGTAATGTGATTGTTTCTATTGGTGAGAGAATTTTGGGCCGTACAATACAAGAAGATATTGTACATCCTGAAACAGGTGATGTTTTGGTACAAAAAGGTAAACTTATTGATGAAAACGATGCCGAATTAGTTGAAAAAGCAGGTGTTGAACAAGTTAAAATACGTTCAGTGTTAACTTGCGATTGCGAGCATGGTGTGTGCGCTGCTTGTTATGGTCGTGATTTGGCACGTGGAACTCCGGTTAACGTTGGCGAAGCAGTAGGTGTAATTGCTGCACAGTCAATCGGTGAGCCGGGTACACAGTTAACCATGAGAACTTTCCACATTGGTGGTGCGGCATCAAAAACTGCCGAACAATCAAGTGTTGAAGTTCCTTTTGCCGGTGTATTAAAACTTGAAAACAAACATACAATTACCGATTCTGAAGGCAACTTAATTGTATTATCTCGTAACTGTGATATCGTTGTTGAAGATGCGCAAGGACGTGAAAAATCGCGTCACCACATTCCGTACGGTACAAAAGTTACGGTAGCCGAAGGTGCAAAAGTTAAGAAAGGTCAAAAAGTTGCTGAATGGGATCCGTTTACAATTCCTGTGATTTCTGAAAAAGCGGGTTCGGCACAACTGGTTGATTTGATTAATAATGTTTCGGTAAAAGAAAGTGTTGATGAAACAACCGGAATTGTATCAAAAGTAGTAATTGATTGGCATTCGGGTGCAAGTGCAAACGCATCATTAAAACCAAGCATTGTATTAAAAGATGCAAAAGGTAAACCTGTTAACTTTGATAACGGAAAAGAGGCTCGTTACTATTTGTCTGTTGATGCTGTGTTAACGGTTGATAATGGAACAGAGGTAAAAGTTGGTGATGTTATTGCTCGTATTCCGAGAGAAAGTTCGAAAACAAAAGATATTACTGGTGGTTTGCCACGTGTTGCTGAACTCTTTGAAGCGCGCCATCCGAAAGACCAGGCAATTATATCAGATATTGACGGTATGGTTGAGTTTGGAAAAGACTATAAAGCAAAACAACGCATTAGTGTTGTTCCGACAAAGGGCGAACCGATTGAATATTTGATACCGAAAGGACGTCACTTGGTGGTACAAGATGGTGATATTGTTAAAAAAGGTGACTTGCTTGTAGAAGGTACACCTGCACCA
>JAZRHJ010000244.1:0-6354 GCA_045644695.1 Alphaproteobacteria bacterium
TGTTTTTTACAAAGCGGTTTGTTTTTTATATAAAAAAAGGAGTTTTAAATGACGGCAAAGTGTAAAACCATTCAAAATGTGGTAAAAAATCAGTTAGGTTGTTTGTTGTATAATTATATTCAGATTAATAATATTTCACTTGAAGAATTATCGGTAAAAACAGGTATATTATTTAGAACAGTTAAACATTTGCAAACCGGCGAAAGATGCAGTTTTTTTGATTTATATACAATTATAAAAACCCTAAATCTAAAAATTAAAGTGAGTTTAGTTGATGACGAAAAAATACCCTCACATTTTTACCTTGACGAATGAAAAGAAAAAATAGATAATAAACCCGAAAAAAACACTATATTGAAAGGAATTTTGTTATGGGAAAATGTAATAATCCTAATTGTAATTGCGAAAATTGTAATTGTGGCGACAATTGTACTTGTGGTAACGATTGCGATAAAGGCTGTAATTGCGGTAAATAAAACTTTAAGAGGTAAATTATGAAACGTGTCATTATCTTAATGATGGATTCTTTTGGCATAGGCGGAGCAAAAGATGCTTTAGCGTTTGGTGACGAAGGGGCAAACACATTATACAACATTGCAAAAGCAAATAATGGGCTTAAAATTCCCAATCTTGATGCATTAGGTCTTGGTAAAGCGGCTTTTTTATCGTCAAATATGAAGCCTATTATAACAGGAAAATCTAACATCAATATTCCGTCACAATATGGAGTTATGCAAGAAATCAGTAAAGGTAAAGACACGTCTTCAGGACATTGGGAAATGGCTGGAGTTCCTGTTTTGTTTGATTGGGGGTATTTCCCAAAAACTTATCCGTCATTTAATGATGAGTTAATCGGCTCAATCATAAAAGAAAGCGGTATAAACGGTATTTTAGGTAATGTTGCGGCATCGGGAACTGCTATAATTGAAGAATTTGGCGAAGAACATATAAAAACATTAAAGCCCATATTTTACACATCAGCCGACAGTGTGATGCAAATTGCTGCTCATGAAAAATATTTCGGACTTGATAATTTGTATAAATTATGTGAAATTGCTTTTGAAAAAGTTAAGCCGTATAACATTGCCCGGATTATTGCTCGTCCGTTTGAAGGAGAGAAAAAAGGTGAGTTTAAGCGCACAAAAAATAGACACGATTACTCGGTAACACCTCCGGCACCTACAGTTTTGGATAAATTGAAACAAAGTGGCGGTGAGGTAGTGTCGGTTGGGAAAATTAGTGATATATTTGCTGGCTCGGGTATAACAAAAGCAGTAAAAGCAAGCGGTTTGGAAGAACTTTGGAACGTTACGTTAAATGAGGTTAAATCAGCCAAAGATAACACTATCGTGTTTACTAATTTTGTCGATTTTGACATGGCATGGGGGCATCGCCGTGATGTAAAAGGCTATGCGCAAGGTCTTGAATATTTTGATAAAAGGCTTCCGGAACTTATAAATATTTTACAAGATGATGACATCGTGTTTATAACCGCAGACCATGGGTGCGATCCCACTTATAAGGGCACGGACCATACAAGAGAAAATGTTCCGGTTTTGATGTTTGGTAAAAAAATTGTAAAAGGCGAGTTGGGTTTGCGTCAAACATATGCAGATATAGGTCAGACAATAGCCAAAATTTTTAATTTAGAAGCAATGAACTATGGAAAGAGCTTTTTATAAAAAATGAAAAAAATAAATCTGCCATATTTTGATGAACGTAAAACTGGTATTGATATGTTGGTACTTCATTGTCAGGCTTTTGATGCTAAAGAAGCCATTGATATTTTGCATCAATGTAAATTAAGTGCTCACTATTTGATAGGCTTAGATGGTAAAATTTACCGTTTAGTTGAAGATAATAAAAGAGCGTGGCACACAAAAACAGGATTTTCATACTGGAAAGGTTTAGATGATATAAACTCTCGGTCTATTGGAATTGAGATATGCTCACACTCCCTTGGGCAGGATAAATATACGAAAAAACAAATAAATAATACATTAAAATTGTGTAAAACATTAACTAGGAAGTATCACATTAAAAAAGAAAATGTGGTAGGTCATAGTGATATTTGCCCAAATAGAAAACCTGACCCCGGAAAATTATTTCCTTGGAAATATTTTGCTCGTCATGGTATAGGTTTGTGGTACGATATTAAAGATGCAAAAAAAGTGCAAGAAACCGACGAGAGCAAAATGTTATCTGAAGTAGGTTATAATATAGAAGATTTAACCGCTGCTAAATGGGCTTTTTGTAAAAGATTTATACCAGAAATTATACCAAGTTATGATATAAAATGCTTAATTGATAAACCGGTACCGGAAAATGCTGACAAATTGATGACAGATATCAATTTCAATGAAATTTTGAAAGCGGTTTATTATAAATATTGTAAGAAATAAACATATTAATAAAAATTCATTTTTTACTTGCTAAATAATAATATTTCATATACTTTCACCTTATGGTATGCATATCGTGTACCTAGGGCCTAGAAATCCCTTTATCCAATGGTCGTATAGCATACGACTTGAAATATTAGTGCCGGCATATATGTCTTTATCGGACGGATGTCGGCTAAATAAGAGCGTAAGGCTTGAATAAGCCGAGCCGTCTATTGGATACGGTTTTCTAGCATCCGCCCGCTTTGTTATAAAAGTGGGTTTTTTATTTAACTAATTTTAAAAAGGATGACTTGAAAATGAAAAAAACTTTATTACTTGCCGGTATCGCCACTTTCTTTGCATTAAATGCTAATGCACAATATTATCCGAACTCAACATATTATCCTCAATCATCACAACCAATATATCATAAACAACATAAACATATGCTTCAGAAATCACAGTATCATAATAATATGATTCATAAATCAACTTGGAATATACGTCCTGTTATAGGTATGGATTATTCATATGCACTAGTAGATAGTGAAGCAAAGTTTTGGGGAGAAAATTATAACAGTGCATTAAATGATGAATATAATTCTTTTGCAATAGCCGGAGGAATTAAAATAAATAAAAATTTTGGTGTTGAATTATTTTATCAACAATCAAGTGATGAAAAAGGTAAATATGGATATTTATTACCTGACCCATTATTTGGAATAGATGAAATTGGTTTAAAATATAAAGCATATGGTATAGATTTTATCGGTTATATTCCATTTCATGAAAAATTTGATTTAATCGGAACTATTGGTGTTGCAAAATATGAAATGGATACAACATATAGTGAAAAATATGTTTCTATTAATGGTTTTGAACATTATAAAACAAATAAAAATGATGATAATATTGGCTTTAGAATTGGTGCTGGTATACAGGCTAATGTGACTGATAATATTTCTGTTCGTTTAATAGCCAGATATCAACATACAGGATTGAATACATCGTTTTATGATAATGAATGTAATCTTGACTTAAATCATACAATCGATCTTACTGCCGGTTTAAGATTCTATTTTCTTTAATCTTTTAATATAAAGACGAACATATAACCCACCGATATTTGGTGGGTTATATGTTTGATGAATACAAATATTTTAAAAGTATAAAATCCATAAATAAACGGCGGCAATAAGCACACTTACAAGCATCACGGGAATTGACCAGATTAAGAATCTGACGAATCCTATCGGGTGTCCTTCACGAGAGGCAAGACCAGCCACAATTACGTTAGCAGAAGCGCCGATTAATGTTCCATTTCCACCAAAACAGGCACCAAGTGATAATGCCCACCACACAGGCATCATGGCTTCTCTTCCGCCAAAAGCAGGCTCCATAGATTTTAACATCGGTATCATAGTTGCTACAAACGGAATGTTATCAATTGCACTAGAGAAAACTGCCGATGAGCCTAAAATTAAAAATACTGTTTTTTTAATGCTGCCTTGAGTTAAATTTATAAACCATTGTCCCAAAAGTTGCAATACGCCCGTAATTTCAAGTGCATGCACAACCATAAAAAGCCCGCAGAAAAAGAAAATGGTTGTCCAATCTACAAGGTTAAAAATGTCTTCGGTTTTTTCATCTCTGTCATAATGTGTTTCACCAAGCGTGTACAAAAGCAATAAAACAGCAGCACCAAAGAGAGCAATTACTCCGTTTGCAATGTGAATATATTCGGCACTTATAAAGCCGGCAATGGTAAAGGTGAGCACAGTTAAAGACTTATATAAAAGAACTTTATCGGTTATGCTCTCTTTTTCATTTATACGCATAATTGAGGCACGATTTCTATCTGTCGTTTTAAGGCTTTTGTGCCAAATTAAGACAAAGAAAGTAATTAAAATAGTTGTGCAAATAATGACAACCGGCGCAAGTGTCAGTAAAAAGTCTAAAAATGATAAATTTAATGCAGAACCGATTAAAATGTTCGGAGGGTCGCCGATAAGAGTAGCCGTTCCACCAATATTAGATGAAAAAATTTCTAATATCAGATAAGGAAAGGGGTTTATATCAAGTTTTCTGGTAATTTGAAACGTTACCGGCACAATCAATAAAACAGTTGTAACATTGTCTAAAAATGCCGAGAAAAAAGCGGTTACAATTGCTAGCATTATCATAATCCCAACAGGATGAGCCTTAACTTTTTTGGCTCCCCATACGGCAACAAATTGAAACAAACCTGATTTTTCGGTAATGTTTACAATTACCATCATTCCTACTAAAAGAGATATCGTATTAAAATCTATACCACTAAAGGCTTGTGCTTGAGTTAAAATCCCCAAAAAAATCATGATGGTTGCGGTTAAAAGAGTTACCACCGCACGATTGATTTTTTCGGAAAATAATATAAGATAGCAAATTAAGACCAAAGTGCAAGCAATTGTTTTTGCATCAATCCCAATAGATAAGTTTAATAATTCAAGCATAGTCCAAACCTTTTACATAAAGTGAGTAATATAAAGATAAATCATAGCCAATGTTACACTGACAAGCATTACCGGAATTGACCAAATTAAAAACCTGATAAAACTGATTGCGTGTCCTTCACGGGTGGCAAGACCGGCGACAATTACGTTTGCAGAGGCGGCAATTAATGAGCCGTTACCACCAAAGCATGAACCAAGTGACAAAGCCCACCATACCGGCATCATCAAATCACGACCGCCCATAGATGGCTCCATGGTTTTAAGAAGCGGAATCATGGTTGCTACAAACGGAATGTTATCAATCACAGTTGATACAATGGCTGATACCCAAAGTACTAAAAATGTGGCTTTTTTAATGCTGCCGTCAGTAATTTCAATAAATTTTTGCCCTAAAAGTTCTAAAACTCCGGCAACTTCCAAGCCGTAAACAATAGCAAACAATCCGCAGAAAAAGAAAATGGTTGTCCAATCTACGAGGCTAAATGCATCTTCAACCTTTTGGTCTCGTTCTTGATGTTTGTCGCCAAGTGTGTAAAGCATCAGCAACAATGCTGAGCCAAAAAGGGCTATTGTTCCGTTGTTGATATGGATATATTCGGCACTGATAAAACCGATTATGGTAAGCGCTAAAACTCCGAGAGATTTATAAAGCAAATTATAGTTTGTAATGCTGTCTGCTTCGTTAATTTTCATAATTTTTGCTTTATCGTTTTGACTTGCGGTAAGTTTGCGACCGAAAACAAAGTCAAAAATAGCAATTAAGACAGCCATATTTATAACAACAATTAAGGTAAGTTCTTTTACAAAATCCATAAAAGATAAGTTTAAGGCAGAACCTATTAAAATGTTTGGAGGATCTCCGATAAGGGTGGCTGTTCCACCGATGTTAGAGGCAAAAATTTCTAAAATTAAAAACGGGTAGGGGTTGATTTTTAGGTTTCGTGTAATTTGAAACGTAACCGGAACAATGAGTAAAACTGTTGTAACATTATCTAAAACGGCAGAAAATATGGCTGTTACAACCGAAAGCATAATTAGCAAACCTCGAGGAGATGCTTTTACAAATTTTGCACTCTTAATTGCCACATATTGAAACATGCCAGATTTTTCAGCAATGCCGACAATAATCATCATTCCGATAAGAAGAGATATGGTGTTAAAATCTATTCCGGCAAGAGCGGAACTTTGAGTTAAAACACCAGTAAAAATCATCACTGAAGCACCCAAAAGCGCTACAACCGCACGATTAAGTTTTTCAGTAAACAAAATTATGTAACTGATAACCAAAATGGTAGTTGCCAATATTTGCGGATTAAGTCCGAAAATGACTTGTGGCAAAATATGAGCGTCCATAAAAATCCTCCAAAAATATTTTCCGTTTCGTAATATATATGCGCTAATATTAAAAAACAAATAATATTTTGCTAAAGTTTTATAAATTGGTATGTGAAAAGAGGATAGATAAATTATATTTGTAT
>JAZRHJ010000245.1:0-1717 GCA_045644695.1 Alphaproteobacteria bacterium
ATTTATATTAAATGAGCAATATTAAAAGGCGTATTTAAATCCTAAATCTATCCTTGAACGATATTTATTATCGATGTGTGATAAGAAATCGCCGTATATGGACATATTGTTCAAATCATAAGAAAATTTAGAACGTAAAACCATATAATTGTCATTATAAGTTTCATTTTGCAAAGCAAACGAACCTTTCATGCCATTAATATTTAACTTTATATTATACGGATTAGCAAATTCATGATAAAGCATGGCTCCAAACATAAAGCTTAACTTGTTGTCTTTAGATAAATTGTATTCTTTTTCCGCAAAGGTTCCAAAACCTAAAGTGGCAGAATATGTTAAATTATCTTCCGAATTTAAACTATATTGTGTTTTATCTTCCGAAATTTTGGTTTTATACGCTGTTAAATTTGCTTCTGAAGTCGGAATAATGTTAAAGCCAAATAAATCGAATTTGTATTTTGATTGAGCAGATACTCCCATCAGTTGTTTTTCAATTTTGCCTTTATAGTCAATATCATTATATCCGTCTCTTGAGTATGTTCCGTACGAATAAGCAAGTTTAGGTGTGATAATAGTGTTAAAACCATTATTATTTTTCCATTGTAACGGCATCATAAATTGATAATTTTGTCCTTGGCGTTTACTGTTTCCATGAACACTATCAGATGATATTTGGGTAATAGACATACCAACACCTAAATGCATATCACCAATTTTTTTACCTGATACGGCATATCTTGTTTGAGCGCCGTTAGTGTCGAAAGAATTAGATGCAACATTGCCCGAAAAAGCAAAATTATTTTCTTTTAATTTGAAAAGTTGATTATTGATATTAAAATCTAATTCTTGTTGCATTAGCAAGTCTTCGTTGGTAAAACGAGAAATTATATCTTCACCGCTAATTTTATTAAGCGTTAAATTAAGTTCTTTAGCGCTTGTTTTAGATTTTAGTTCTTTGAACAATTGCTCATTATTTGCTAAAGCATAATTGTTTTCCAAAAATTCGGCCATATCCTTATTTTTAACGACTGTATCAAAATCTTTTTTGTTTAATATAACGTCACTTCCTTGCAATTTGGCATCAAATAAGACAGATTCGGATGATAATTTTAAGTTTGAAACATCTTCGGCATTTATGGCCTCCGATACAACATATTCATCATCAAATCCGTCAGATACAACCGAGTTTGCAACCTCTAATCCGCCGGCAAGCGATGTGGCATTAAATTTACCGTTTTTGCCAAGTTGAGTGCCTGTTTCGCCTAAATATAAAACAGAATTACTGGTGATACCGCCTTCGTTTTTAAATTTCGCTCCGTTAGTTACATATATAGCATAACCGCCGTTTACCATTTTTAGGCCGTTGTTATCTTCTGTCCACATATTATCATAGTTTTCTCTGTTAGCAGATATTCCGTTAATATTAAAAACAAATTCACCATGATTGGTTACTTTAGCACCATTTGTGGCATAAATACCGAAACTGTTGTCATCGTCTTTACCATAAACATAAATATGGCCCGAGTTGTCAACAGTTCCGCCATCGCTATAAATGCCGTAAGCCGTACCTTCTTTGGCAGTAACCATAATTTCATAACGTTGAGTAGAGTTAGTAACTGTTCCTCCGATATTGTAAATACCATAAGCATTACCTCCGGCACTTTCTACTTGTATACCGGAAGTGTTAGTTAATTTTGCATCTTTATCTTTGGTTTTT
>JAZRHJ010000246.1:0-3574 GCA_045644695.1 Alphaproteobacteria bacterium
TTTGTTGTTTTTGCTTTTTTGCACAATATATGTTTCAAATTTAAAACAACGCAAAGGTTTATTCTTTTTTTTATGTGGTTTTGTTATGCTGTGTGTGGTTTCACTTTTTCAGCAAAGCATTGATTATTTTTATTCGCACGCAGTATCAGTTAAAACATTTATCTTTGTAGAAATGTTGCTTTTGCTGATAAGTTCTTTATTGATGATAACAGGTGCTACAAAAATTTTGTTGGATAGATATTTAGATGCCGGCTTATTGTTTGCTTTTATAAGCGGAATTTTGCTTATTATTATCTACTCGATTTTTATTGTTGAAAATGCCGCTATTATTGATGAACTTAGAAGAATATTACCGATTATCGGTTTCGGATACATGATATTAAGTTTTTTAGCAACACCAAAATTTTGGTTAAAATTGGGCGATTTGGTTGTGATACTATCGTTATGCGGTTTTGCTTTTTTATTGATATATCCGCTTTTTTTCCACAGTTATTATGATTGGTATATTCCTAATATATTGATATTTGCATTAGGTTTTGGCTATATTTTGATGTCGAACGAAAAGTTAAAACGTAATATTAATCAAATGCAGATATTTCAAAACAGGCATGCTGAAAATTTGAAAAATATTATTAAATCTTCACCGTTTCCGATAGTGTTATCAAGGTTGGGAGATGATACGTTCATAATGGCAAATAACAATGCCCTAAAATTGTTCGGTATAGAAGAAACAGAACTTAATAGATACCATTTTAAAGATTTTTTTGTAGATAGCGAAAATAGAAAAATTTTAACCGAGCGATTAGAATTTAATCGAGAAGTGCATAATTTTGAAATTTTAGTTCGTACCGCTGCCGGTAATACTCCTTTTTGGCTTTTGTTATCGGCGAATGTGGTTGAATATAATAATGATGTGGTTTTATATTCTGCTTTTCAAGATATTACTATTCGCAAGCGTCAGGAATCGGTGTTGCGTTCTCAGGCCGACAGAGATCCTTTGACCTCAATGTATAACAGAAGATATTTCGAGGTTAAAGCCGCTCAAAAAATAAAAAATGCACATATACAAAAAACACCGTTTGCAATATTAATGCTTGATGCTGATAAGTTTAAGAGTATTAATGATAAATATGGTCATAAAATTGGTGATAAAGTTTTGATTGAGTTGTCGACAGTTTGTGAACGCTCTTTAAGACCTGAAGATATTGTTGCCCGCTATGGTGGTGAAGAATTTGTAGTGTTTGTCGATAATGTAGATGAAAATACTGCGGTTATGGTTGCAAACAGGTTACGAAAAACAATATCCGAAAGTGTGGTTTATGCCGATGATAATACACCGGTTACTTTTTCAGTGAGCATAGGTGTGGCACCATCGGGAATTTCCGATAATGTTTCTATAATGATTAAGATGGCAGATGATGCAATGTATTTGGCAAAACAAAATGGTAGAAACCGAGTGGAAATATATGACAAAGAAAGTGTTAGCAAGCTTTCTGCCGAAGAACAAGATTTAAAAAACGTTCAAAAGCATCCGGCTTTTTCAAATGAGGATACTACAGAAATTTCGCTTTTAGACGGTATAGAATCTGCTTCAATAATTGAGGAATAAAGTTATGGGGTGTAAATTTCAAGAAAAATGCGGAGGTTGTTGTTTTCGTGATTTGACAATTGAACAATATCGCGAGAAAAAATTTAAACAATTTAAAGATATATTAACTGTCGGATTGGATATAAAGGAAGAAAATTTTGATAAACCTTGTTTTATATCTGATGGTACAAGAAGAAGAGCATCTTTTACATTTGAATATAAAAAAAACAACTTAAAATTTGGTTTTAATGAACAGCAAAGCAATAATATTGCCAATTGTGATTATTGTCCGATGCTAACCGATAAAATAAACAATAATTTAGGCGCTATAAAAGAATTTGTGCTTAAATTATGCCAAATAAAAACTTTAAAAAAAACAAAGGGAAAAAAATTTATCGAATCGAATATTTTTAAAGGTGATATATTAATATTAGAAGCAAAAAACGGCATTGATATTGTTTTAGAGTTTTGTGATGATTTAGAATTAAGTCATAGAATGGAAATATTTGATTTTGTAAATTCTCATGATGATATAATTCGTGTTTCACATCGTAAAGGTGCTTTTGATGTAGTTGAACCCGTTCTTGAAAAAGCAAAACCGGTTATAAAAATATGCGGATATGATGTTTATGTTTCTCCGGGGATGTTTTTACAGGCTTCATCTCAAGGAGAAGAGGCTTTGTTATCTGCAGTTAATAAATATCTAGGGCAAACCAGAGGCTCAATTGCAGATTTATTTTGCGGTATAGGTACTTTCTCATATCCTCTGGCAAAAATGACAGATAATAAAATTACGGCGGTTGATGTTAATAAAGGTTTACTTGACGGGTTTAAGACCTCTGTTAATAAACAAATGATACACAATATAGATATTGTAGAACGTAACTTATTTAAGTATCCTTTAATGGCATCCGAATTAGAACATTTTGATGTGGTTTTGTTTGATCCGCCCAGAGCAGGGGCGAATGCAATTGTAAAAGAGTTGGCAAATATTGAAAAAACAAAAAAAGTAAAAAAAATTATAGCGGTATCATGTAATCCGCACAGTTTTGTAAAAGATGCCAAAATTTTAATTGAAGCAGGTTATAATTTAACTAATGTTACGTTAGTTGATCAGTTTGTTTATTCAAAACATATTGAATTGGTTGCTTTGTTTACAACAAATTAAATTTTTTGAAATATAGTGATAAAAAAATTAAAAACGGAGGAGAAATGAAATTTGTAATATTAATACTATCTTTTTTAATTACGGCTTGTGCAGTTAAAGAAGAAAAACAACATTATGTTTTTAAACTTGGGCAAAATGAAACCGCTTATCTTAAGGATGTAAAGGCGTGTCCAAAATTGCATATTAAGCGTTCGGACAGTGTATTGGTACAAAAAGAAGGCAAATTTGATGTTTTTGAAATTGTTGCTTCAGGATATTCGGGCCATTGTTATTTTAATGATACAATAAAAGAATATAGAGCAATTGTTAAGCCGGAATTTAAAGTGGTTCGTTTATCAAATACCGATATTACAGATATTCATTTTTCATACTATTTGGAAACTGCTGAGGGACCAAAATCTTATATGGGTAAAAAAACATATTTTGTGGAAGTATCAATGCCTCAAGGTGCAAAAGAGGTTAAATACATACCTGACGATGTTATTGAAATGAGCATTCCTAAAAATGGTATTAAAGATGCTGATATCTATTTGGGGTTAAAAGCAGATGCTTCTGAATTGTTATTTAGAAAATAAAGGAGATTATTAATGAATGAAAATTATTTTAATATGGCAAATGCTATTCGTTTTTTAAGTGCCGATGCTATTAATAAATCAAATTCAGGACACCCCGGAATGCCTTTGGGTATGGCGGATGTTGCTACGGTTTTGTTTTCTAAATTTATTAAATTAAATCCTAAAAGTCCGCGATGGTTTGATAGAGACAGGTTTGTGTTATCGGCTGGTCATGGCTCTATGCTTATGTATTCTTTGTTATAT
>JAZRHJ010000247.1:0-7817 GCA_045644695.1 Alphaproteobacteria bacterium
AACGTTAAAGCTTCTTCGGCAGATTTTAAGTTTGGAGCAAAACCGCCTTCGTCACCAACATTTGTGTTGTGACCTGCTGCTTTTAAGTTCTTTTTCAATGTATGGAAAATTTCAGCACCCATACGAATAGCTTCTTTAACAGATTGTGCACTAACCGGCATAATCATAAATTCTTGAATATCAATCGGGTTGTCGGCATGTTGACCGCCATTAACAATATTCATCATAGGAACAGGCAAAGTTCTTGCCATTGTGCCGCCTAAATAACGATATAATGGTAAACCTGCTTCTTCTGCTTGTGCTTTTGCAACAGCCATAGAAACTGCTAAAATGGCATTAGCGCCCAATTTACCTTTATTTTCCGTACCGTCTAATTCAATCATAGCGGTGTCAATTGCAATTTGGTCTTCTGCTTCTAAACCAGCCAAAGCATCATAAATAACATCATTAACATTATCTACTGCTTTTTGAACACCTTTCCCCATATAACGAGATTTATCACCATCTCTTAACTCAACTGCTTCATGAACACCGGTAGAAGCGCCAGACGGAACTGCGGCACGTCCGAAAGCACCGCTTTGCAAAACAACATCGGCCTCAACGGTAGGATTACCGCGTGAATCTAAAATTTCGCGTGCGTGAATATCAATAATAGCAGTCATTTTTTTCTCCTTGAAAATTTATAAAAAACACTGCCAATAACTTGAGATATTTTTTAAGTATTGTCAAGTATAACCTAATATAAATCACATTTTTTTGTTGTATTTAACACACTTATGCATATACTAAAAAAGAATTTACAATTAAAGGAGGTTTTTATGCTTTCAAATAAATGGCATTATCGTTTTATGGAATTGGCTTTTTTAATTTCTACCTGGTCAAAAGATACATCTACAAAAACCGGTGCATTGGTAGTCGGACCTGATAGAGAAATCAGAGCCACGGGTTATAACGGCTTA
The DNA here is from genome assembly GCA_045644695.1 of Alphaproteobacteria bacterium. Classification (GTDB taxonomy): domain Bacteria; phylum Pseudomonadota; class Alphaproteobacteria; order RF32; family CAG-239; genus JAFTYO01. The sequence continues at coordinate 960 of JAZRHJ010000247.1, forward strand.
GTCAGAGGTGTCGATGATAATATCCCCGAACGGATGGAACGCCCCACAAAATATGAATTTTTTGAACATGCCGAACGTAATGCGATATACAATGCTTGCCTTACCGGAACATCTTTGAAAGGCTGTACGCTATATGCTACACATTCTCCTTGTACCGATTGCGCCAGAGCTATTATTCAATCGGGTATCAAAACCGTTGTTACCAACAAAGTAATTATAGATGAAAACACACCAAAAAATACATGGCGCGACAAATTAGAATATTCGGCACAAATGTTCAAAGAAGCCGGCATCGAATATATTGAACTGGACCCTGTAAAATAATAAAAAAAATTACTCCCCTCTTTAAATAGGCAGTTTTGTAATTATATTTGCAAATACTGATTTTATAACAACACAAAAAGGGGGATTAATATGAAAATTTTAATTGCTGACGATCATGCTTTGTTCAGAGACGGGCTTGCTATGCGTTTAGAACAAATAAACCCTGATATTATTTTACATCAAGCACCTACTTTTTCGCAAGCGATAAAAATTTTAGATAAAGAACACAATATCGACATGGTAATTGTAGATCTAGATATGCCGGACATGCGTTGGGAAGACGGCATTGAAGAAATAAAGAAAAAGGCACCAAACTCTTCAATGGTTGTTATATCTGCTTCGGAAGATATTCGAAATATTCGTAAAATTTTAGCAACTGGTATCAAAGGGTATATTCCTAAACGCTCCGAACCTAAAATTATGCACAATGCCTTAAAACTAATTTTAGAAGGCGGAACATATATACCTCCCGCTTTAATTGAAAATTCTGCCGAACATAGCACAAGCGGATACAAAAGTAACGGTAAAACCCTTACCAACAGACAATCTCAAGTACTCGATTTAATTGCACAAGGAAAGTCAAACAAACAAATCGCTTATGAAATGGGAGTTTCTGAAGCAACCGTAAAATTACACATCAACGCTCTTTTACGCTCATTAAAAGTAAACAACAGAACACAAGCAGTAGTAACCGCACAAAAAATGGGTATAATTTAATTATCTGGCAGCTACTAAAGAAATAGAAGAAATTGTATCACCCATACCGACAAGTGTTATGGGTTTTTCAATCAAAATTGTCGGAACTATAATTAAATCCCACTGTCTGTAACGCGAAATGCCGTTAATTTCTAAATCATTTTGCCCGATTGATATTGCTAAATTTGAGGCTTCAATTAATCCGACATCTGAAACGGTGTTACCATGAGCAAACAATAAATTATCAATTGAGCCCGTGCCGGCTTTTGCAGCGGCAACGATAGCGGCCGTCATCATACCTTTTAAGTTTTGTTCTGGTGTTATTAAAAATCCAGTATCTTGCAATGTAACATAAAGACCGAACATGTGTAACTGCACTCTGCCAACTTTAAGTTTTTCCTTAATTTTAACAATGCCAGCAAATAAATTTTCGGCAGTTGTCATTTTCTTGCATAAAGATGCTATTTGATCTTCACCGATTGCTTCCAAAACATCTATGGTTTCTCTTTCGTTTACTCCTATTGAATCCATAAAAGGTGTAATTTCATCAATAATTGCTTTTCTAACATCAATATCTTGCGTTGAGGCTATCTCCAAATGGAAAATTGCTTCTTTATTGCTTTCTTTCCATTTTTTTAATTCGGGTACAATTTTTTTAATCAAATTAACACCATCATTATTTGATGTCAGGGCATGAAAACCAGACAAAACAACATATTGGGTTTTATTGTTTTGCACATAATTCATAAAAGGCTTATCGACTACCAATTTCAAGTTTAGAGGATCATAGGTTGCAATAAACCTGTTCGATTTAGGACATTTTATCTTTTGCCCCTCAAGTTCCAGTTCATCACCTCTATCAAATTCAATAATCCAGTGAATAAGCGGAATATCATCTTCTCTATTAATTAAATATGCCGGCCTTAAATCGCCTTTTTCATCAAATGAAAGCAAATTATCTTTTTTAACAAACTGTTCGGCCTGAAGTTTAGGAAGCGAATTTGCATGAGCCACTACTTGTTTAATTCCGACAGTTGCTAATGCATTAGCGACAATTCCGCCCTGACCGCCAATTTGCAATCTGTCGTAACCTATTTTTTCACTAAGCCAATCGTAGACAACTTTTTCTTCGGTTATCCACTCTTCGGCAATTCCGTTTTTAAAACATTTAAAAATACCCTTAATCACATCTTGAGGATTAAAAATTTTGGTTTGTTCGATATGCTCAAGTTCCGATAAAGTTAACCCGTTTTCTTCAATCAGATTTTTTAATTTTATAGCAGAGATTTTTAACACCGCATCAATATTTGCATTAAACGCGGTTACCGCCGAATTTATATCTTTTAATTTGTTTAATTGTTCAGGTACAATATTATACTTTTCAAGCCAAATTTTTTTCAAATCAGCAGTATCCATATTTTTATCTCCATAATATATTACTTGTCTTTTTTAGCATATAAATTCCAATTAAAAGCGCCAACTTCATCACATTTTTTGCAATAAGCGTGCCATTTACTTGATACGTGTCCGCAAGACTGACAAACCCAAACATCATCGTCAACACATTCTTTTGCTTTCTTTTGCCAGTTTGTTGCTGCTTTTTCATTATTGTTTGCTTCTTTCTCATAATAAGCAATTGTTTTTGCTATTTTTTTACTTGCAGGATTATTAATTAAGAAAATTTCAAATTCGCTTTTTGCTTTGGTCCACAATTTTGCTTTACAATATAAATCGGCTAACATTAAGTTGTTCACGGATATGTTTTTACCGTTTATTAATGCCAACGATTCCATACGTTGCACCCTTTCCAAATCAGTATCTTCCGGCCACAAATTAAGATAAGCCTTTGCCACACCGATTGTCGGATTTAATCGCCAAGCCTTTTGCAAAACTTTTGATGCTTTTCTTAATTGCTTATCATTTTCCATATAATATTCAGCCATCAAAAGTGCTGCCGGAACAAAATCAGGCGAACACTCAAGCGCTTGAGAGCAAAATTTGTAAAAATTAACATTATCGCCGGTATCTTTTAATTCTTTTGCAAGTTCATATAAAACGACCGATTTAAATTTTTCATAATTATCTTTTTTAATAATATCTTTTTGATATCCCGAATTTAAAACCTGTAAAGCACCTTCCCAATCGCCCGATTTAACGCGCAATTTGAAAGCGCTTTCAATAACCCAATACAAGTCTTGTCTGATTTTGAAAGCCTTATTTGCCGTTTTTAAGGCTTCTTCAAATTGTTTTTTTTGCATTTTTGCTTCAATATCGGCCTTAAACCCTACAAGCCTCAAATTTGGGTTATTTTCGAGTTTTGCCGACAACTCTTCCATTTTATCAAAATTTTTTTCACCCTTATAAATTTTTAAACGCAAAATATCGATAATTATATCGTCTCCGATAATTTTTTTAAGTTCTGCAAGACAGTTTTTTGCTTTTTGTAAATCTCCTTCGGTAATAGAGACCATAGAATCAACCAAAAGCATCATTGAGCGATTAACTTCATTTCTGTTTAATATAATTGTTTCTTCACTGCTTTGAGGGTTTTTATTTTTTGCAATGTATCTAGCTTGGTATTGTTGCATGTAAAACACTTTATAAACAACGGCAACCATAAACATAACCAAAACGATGGCAGCCAGCAAATATAAAAAAGCACATATCAAAGAAAGCTGAAAATTAAAAGAGCGCCAAGAAACTTCAACAAGTGCTGTTTTATCAGCTTGCCAAATAACCAAAACAATAAAAAGAAAAACAAATAAGAAAACAAAGGAGAATGTCAGATTTTTTTTCAAGATAAGCCGTCCTTTCTATTTATTTTTCAAATTTTCTGTTTTCATAAAAGCAAGGGTAAGCGCTTCAATTTGTTTTAAGGCTTGCTCAAAAATTTCTTGTCTTAAAACTTGTGCTTCCCAAACCTTAAAATCTTCCGTATTGTAGGCTTTATCAAGTTTCATTTTTTCAATTGCCAAAGAAAAATAGCCCTCATTTACCAGTTTATACACTTCGTCGTCTGCGGTTTGTTTTAATTCAAATGTTTTATCTTGATGTTTTTCAATTATTACCAGTTCTTTTAATTTTGAATTTATTTTTTCTTTCCAGTTTTCAGGCTCTTCTTTAACCTCAACATCTTTAGCATCTTCTTGAACAGTGCTCTTCTGCATATTATCAAATAAATAATTAAACAATTCTGTTAATTTTCTTTTACATAATATTTTATTTGATGACAAATCATAAATATCTTCAGCTGCATTTTGCATAGCCGTGCCATATGCTAAAGTTCTTAATACTTCTGCTTCATAATTAAAAGCATTTTTATAAGCGCTGTCTTTAACAAGCATCGCTGCGGTCAAGATAAGAGCACCTTGAGAACTCACCTGCCCTAAATTTTTAATATATGTTTCCAAATTATCAACTCTGTTCATCAAACCTAAAACGGCAGAAGTGTCTGCTTTTGCATTTAAAATTTGTTCATTAAACCTCAATGATGTATTTACCTTATCGTTAAGCATTGCCAAATCATGAGTATTTACTTGATCATTTACTGTTTTTTCCAAATCCTGTATTTTTAAATTAAGAGCATTAATTTGGCTTTGCAGGTTTTGCACTAACGCCGATTCTTCTTTATTTGAGTCGGTTTTGCCGAAAATTTTAGGATTTTGATACCATAAATATGCACTGATACCACCAATTGCCAATAAAACAATTATTAAAGCAACCCCTTTATAAGACTTTGAATTTTCAATATTTTTACTATCATTTTTTTCAATATTTTCAACCATTTTTATAATCCTTACTTAAAATTCTTGGCAACCAGTTTTTTATAGTTTATATAATTATAAAAAAACTGCAATAAAATACCTCGGATTATACAAAATGATTGTTTTAGGAATTGAAAGTAGTTGTGACGAAACGGCCTGCGCTATTGTTAATGACAAGCGTGAAATTTTAGGCCATACGGTTTTATCACAACAAGAACACATTGCTTTTGGGGGAGTTGTCCCCGAAATTGCTGCTCGTGCACATTTGGAACATATTGATGAAATTATTGAAACAACCGTTAAACAGGCACAAATTTCGCTTGAAAACGTTGATGCAATAGCCGCCGCTGCAGGTCCGGGGTTAATCGGAGGCGTTGTAGTTGGTGTTATGGCAGCAAAAGCACTTGCTCTTGCATTAAATAAGCCGTTTGTAGCCGTAAATCATTTAGAAGGCCATGCACTGTGTGCCCGCCTCTCAAACGATGTAAAATATCCATATTTATTGCTTTTGGTTTCGGGCGGGCATTGCCAAATTTTAATAGTTAAAGATGTTGGTGAGTATGAGCGCTTAGGAACAACCATTGATGATGCCGCCGGCGAAGCATTTGATAAGGTTGCAAAAATGTTAGATTTGGGTTACCCCGGAGGTCCGATGATAGAAAAGAGAGCCTCAACCGGAAACGAAACAAGGTTTTCTCTTCCCCGTCCGTTAATTGGTTCAAACGATTGCAATTTATCGTTCTCCGGACTAAAAACGGCGGTAAGAAAACTTATAGAATCATATTCCCCCGATGGCACACTAGAGCACGCAAACATATCACCGCAAGATGTTTCCGATATATGCGCTTGTTTTCAATATACGGCGACTGATTGTTTAGTTAGGAAATTAAAAAAAGCAATAGAAATATTTAAGCAAAAATATCCTAACGGACAAGATTTGGTTGTTTCGGGAGGTGTTGCCGCCAACACATATTTAAGGTCAAAATTAAAAGAATTGGCCGAAAAAAACGGTCTTACCTTTTCGGCCCCACCTATACGTTTTTGTACTGACAACGGCGTAATGATTGCTTGGGCAGGCTTAGAACGTTTCGAAAAAGGTTATACAAACGAGTTAAATTTTAAACCCAGACCTCGTTGGCCGTTAGATGAAAACGCCCCCAAAGCCGCCGGTGCAGGAGGTGTAAAAGCGTGAAAAACAAAAACGACGTTTTAAGCATTGTAAAAATTTTTGAAAAACTTAACCCAAACCCGCAATGCGAATTAAATTTTGTTAATGCCTATACTTTGCTTGTAGCAGTTGTTTTGTCGGCACAAAGTACGGATAAAGGGGTTAATAAAGCAACCGAAAAACTTTTTCAAATTGCCGATTCGCCACAAAAAATGTTGTCATTGGGGATTGACGGTTTAAAAGAACACATTAAAACCATCGGACTTTATAATAATAAAGCCAAGAGTATTATGAATCTAAGCCAAGATTTGGTAGAAAAATTTAACGGAAACGTTCCACATTCGAGAGCCGATTTGGAAAGTTTAGCAGGAGTAGGAAGAAAAACCGCTAATGTGGTATTAAATGTTTGGTTTAATGAACCGACCATTGCCGTTGATACCCACGTTTTCAGAATTGCTCATCGTTTAAATTTAAGTAATGGAAAAACCCCAAATGATGTTGAAAAAGATTTAAACAACCTTTTAGAACCAAAGTATGCAAAAAATGCTAACCATTGGTTTGTTTTGTTTGGCAGATATACTTGTAAAGCCCAAAGACCGTTATGTGAAACTTGCCCCATAAAACACTTGTGCAATTCGAAGGACAAAAGGTGTTAAATGAGTGTTACAAAGAAAAACGTTCTTTAATATATTTTTCTACCACATCAAAAACAATATCTGCTCTAGATTGCTCAATTTTAAGAGATTTAGCAACTTTTTTAAAACCCTCAAGATGTTTTAAACGCATACAATATGTAACCGAATATTTATAGTTAATATCAAAAATCCACGCTAAAACCGAAATCAGACAATCGGCATTGGTTTTAATGTAGGCATAGGAAACAACTTCACGATTTATAAACGAGTT
>JAZRHJ010000248.1:0-13505 GCA_045644695.1 Alphaproteobacteria bacterium
ATATAAAATAAAAAAAGACGGCTCAATTACCGATGATGACGGAAATGTTATCGGTTTAAAAGTAGATAAAGGTAGCGTTGTTAACGAAAAAGGGCAAATAATAGGTAAAATTCCCGATAAAAAAGAACTGATTGGAAATGATGGTAAACTTATGGGAAAAATAAGTGATAATCAGTTAGTTTATGATGAAAACGGTAATATAATAGGTATGGTATTGCCCGATGGTACGGTAGTAGACTTAAATGGAAATGTGATAGGTAAAGCACTAGCAGATGGTACTGTTGTAGATAAAGATGGTAATGTAATAGGTAAAGTAGGAACAAATAAAGCATTATTGGATGAAAATGGTAACATAAAGGGCGCGGTTGCAGAAGACGGAACATTCTTAAACATTGATGGCACTGTTTTGGGTAAGTTACAAGAAGATGGCACATTTATCGGAGCAGATGGTGTTGTTTATGCAAAACTAGGGGGATCGGCCAAAGTAGCAGTCGATGAAGGCGGTAACGTTATCGGTTATTTAAACAAGGATAATGAAATTATCGGAGCCGACGGCAAAATGATTGGTTTCGCCGATGAAAATGGCGAGGTATTTAAGGCGTTAGGTAAAAAAGGGTTATCACGCAGACTTGCTTATGATGAAAATGGTAATGTAATCGGTTATGTTGATGAAAATGGTAATGTATTTGATTTTAACGGTAATATGATAGGCAAAATGCAAGAAGATGGCACAATAGTTAATGCTGCCGGAAAAGTAATAGGAAAGGCCGGAGATTATGTTGATCTGATGGTTGATGAAAATGGTAATGTAATCGGTTATATCGATAAAAACGGAAACGCAATTGATAAAAATGGTAATATAATTGGTACGTTGGATAAAAGCGGATATGTGGTTTCGTATGAAAAAACAATAATAGGCTCAGTTGTAAAAACAAACTATATTCCGATTGACCCTAGCGGAAAAGTTATAGGAACGGTAAAAGAAAACGGTGAAATTGTTGATAGAAATTTAGTTATAGGACGCATATTACCTAATGGTTTAGTAAAAAATGAAAGTGGCACAAAATATATAGGAAAAGGTGTAAAAAGCGGTTTATTTGTAGGTTGGGGATGTAATAATATCGGGTTTCTTGATACTAACGGAAAAATAATAAAAGACGGTAAAGAAGTGGCCTATAGAATACATATGGATGGAAGTATATATGACGAAGCCGGACTATACAAGGGACATTCGTTAAAAACAGGAAAAGTTTTTGACAGAGAATGTAATTATTTAGGAGACGCTAATGCACAAGGCGTTGTGAAAAATAACGAAAGATATGTAGGTTGTGTAAATCCCGACGGAACAGTTTTAAATGAAGATGGAGAAGTTATAGGTAAAGTTGCAGAATATAAAGTTGCTGTAGATGCAAGCGGAAAAATGGTAGGTAGGTTAACTCCTAACGGTCAAGTGATATCATCGCTATCAAAAGCAGTCGGTTGTGTTGCTCCAAGCGGAGAAGTATATGATTTTAAAGGTGTGTATTTAGGTAAAATAGTTGATAAGTTTTATATCTTTGATATGAAAGGAAATTTGCTGACAACATTTAAAAATGACGGAACATTTGTTTTGAAAGATTTTCCCGGAGCAAAACTGTTTTTGGATAAATACATAGTTAACGATCAAAACAGAATTATAGGTATAGCATTGCCAGAATATAATCGAGTAGTAAATTCATCTGCAGAAGAAATAGGTCGTATTTTTGCAGACGGAAAAGTCTATGATACAAAAGGTGTTGAGCTTGAAACAATATACGGTGACGGATACAGTTTTTACGGATCATATAATGGTAAAGTATTGCCTTCGGGATATGTTGTAACCCCTACGGGAACTACACCAGGTTTTGTTAATTTTGACGGCAAGGTTATAAACCGTTTTGGCGAAAATTTGGGTAAAATTGACGCACAAGGAAGATGGTTTAATAATCAGGGAGTTTATATGGGAGCAGTAAATAACAATGGTTCAGCTATTGGATATGATGGTTCATATTTAGGATATGTAAATGCGGAAGGTGAAGTTATTAACGATTCAGGTGAATATATAGCACATAGTACCGACAGTGGTTTAATAATTGATGAAACAAATAAGGTTTTGGGAGAAAATGTTAAACACGCACCGATAGTAGATTTATTTGGTAATTATAGCGGGTATACCAATTCTAAAGGTGAGTTAATAAATTTGAATAATGTATTTGTTACCTATATGCTTCCGGGTGGTACAACAGATAAAAATTTGAGTATAATGAAAAGAGGTACGGTAATAGACTTTGCCGGAAATATAATCGGCTCGGTTACACCTGATGGCAACGTAATAAATACAAAAAATATAAATATAGGGGTGGCTCATTCAGATGGTAAAGTCAGCGATACTCAAGGTCGCATTATCGGAGAAATAGTCGGTGGAGATATCGTTATCAATAATCAGGATGAAGTAGCAGGTTTTGTAACATTTGATGGAAAAATAATATCAAAAGATAATGCAATAATAGGTAAAGTGTTATCCGGAGGATTGGCAATAGATAATCAAAACAATGTAATGGGTACTATTTATAAAATAGGCACAAGTATACTTTCGGGTGATGGAAAATATATCGGGTATTTGTCTGCAAACGGAAAAATTATAAGTGTTAACGGCAGAGAAATCGGTCATATAAAGAGTAATGGTTCGTTTATAAATTTAGATAAACAGGTAGAAGGCTATGCATTACAAGAAGTGGCTCAAAATCGGAGGAACTAGGGTGTTTACTGTATCAAATATTAAAATAAGAGTTTTTTTAGCAATTTTATTGTTAACATTGGTAACGGTAAAGGAAGCATTCTCAAATGAAATTACTGCCATAAATTTTAATGGTGATATTATCGGTAAGGTAATTCCCGATGGTACGGTTATAGGGTTAAAAAATGATATTTTGGGAAATGTTACAGCCGATAGTTTTATAGTTAATTCAAAAGGAAAAATAATTGGTGGTGTCGTTCCTCAAGGTGTTGTAATAGGTAATGATAATAAGTTGCTCGGAAAAGTAAATAACGACGGAACGGTGCGTTTGCCTACCGGAAAAATAATCGGTAAAACATTACCAAATTCATTAGTGGTTGATGATGCATACAATATTATAGGTTCGGTATTATATCCAGGGTTGGTATACAATAATGAAGGAAAAACGGTAGGAAGATTAACCGGTGATGGTATATATGTGAGTCTTGAGGGACAAAATATAGGTTTTATTTCTCCGATGGGTTATGCCTATAAAAACATCGGTAGCGGATATATATTAGAAGGAAAATTAATATCATCAAAAATGGTGGTGTCCGAAAAAGGTGATTTTATAGGTAGTATAGCACCAGGCGGTAAGGTGACAGACTTTAATACACAAGAAATAGGTGTTGTTCACGCTAATGGATATGTATATGATTCGAATTCAAAAATTATAGGTAAAGCAGTTACCAGCGGTTATGCAATAGGAAATTTAGGAGAATATCTTGGTATTATCACTTATAACGGTGAAGTTGTAAATGCCGGAGAGGTAATAGGAAAATTGCGAGCCGATGGTAATATTGCAGATAATAAAGGTAATATTATAGGTCAATATGTGGATATTGCATCAACGGCTACCGATTTTAAAGGTAAATATATCGGTAGAGTTTTACCAAACGGTAAAGTTGCAAAATCGAAAGAAGTTATAGGTACTATTGGTGCTAAACAAATTGTTTACGATAATAAAGGTAAAGCAATCGGACAAATAGTTCAAGCGGGTCCTGTTTATGATTATTTAGGTAATTTTATAGCATTAGCCTTAAGAAATGGTACTATTGTATCTGCTGGCGGTACATTAATGGGATACATAAACGGAAATAAAGCCTACGACAATATAGGACGGATGATTGGTGGTACAATTAATACGGCCCACATTGTTAATATGAATAACAATAATTTGGGGCTGAGCGGTATCGGAGCAGATTTTATAGCTTCAAATGTGCCGTATAAGATATCTCCATTCGGTTATGTATATTCAAGTGATAATATTGTAATCGGAAAAACTATAGATGATACAAATTTGTATGATGAAGTCGGTGAGTTAAAAGCCAAAATAGGAGTTAATGGCAATATAGAAGGATTTCCCATTGAAAAAGGGGTTAAATTGACGCAAGGCGGTATGATAATAGATGAAAAAAATGAAATTCTTGGATATAAAATTACTCCATACTATTCTATAACTGCCAATGGTGACATTTGGGGACGATTAACCTATAATAATATGATAACGGATGAAGAAGGTAAAGTAATATCAAAAATAGTTCCTGAATATAAGGCAGTAGAAAGTACAAATGATGTTAGCGATACATATATGCCAATTAACGGCTATGTCGGGAAAGAATATATAGCGCTTAACTTTAATGGTAATATACTCGGTTATCTCAATAATGATGGTGTGGTTAATGATTTCCAAAATAATAAATTAGGAAATGTGGTTGAAGGAGGTTTTGTCGTATCAAATGAAAAAACCGTATTAGGTAAACTTATAGGTCCGGAAACAGTAGTTAACGAAACATGCGAATTTATGGGCGTTGTTACTCCTAAAGGTGATATAAGAAACGGCAGAGACGTTATACTTGGCAGAGCATTGGCTAATAAACAGGTAATTTCCGATATGGGTGAAGTTAACGGGTTTATTCCATATAGTGGAAATGTAATAGATTTTGACGGTAAAAAAATCGGTACTGTTAACATTTATGGTCAGGTGCTTGATTATGAACAAGCCAAATCAGGATGTATTAGAAGTGATGGTAGGTTATATGATGCGGACAATGCCTTTAAAGCTGCAGTTGTAGTTCCATATCCGGTAATAAATTATGAAAACAATATAGTGGGCAGAATATTATTATCGGGTGATGTGGTAGATTTAAATAATAAAATTATGGGGTATACACTTCCTAATGGTAATATAGTTTCCGAAAATGGAAAAAAAGTAATAGGTATGGCATTTAAATATCGTTTTGCTTTTGATAAAGAAAATAATTTCTTGGGTAGAGTTAATGAAAAAGCAGAAGTAATAAGCAGTGAAAATACAGTTCTGGCAAAAGTTAATTTTGATGGAGCTGTAATGTCGGGTAGAAAAGAAATAGGTTATGCTCTATACGATGTGTATATTTATGATGAAGATAATAAAGCAATAGGATATTTGACCAAAAACGGAAATGTGTTAAGTTTTTCTGGAAACAAAATAGGACAGGCCGATAAAGGTTTCTTGCTCAATAAAAAATATGAAGTTATAGGCAGGGGTTCAAGAGATTATTTTATTCGTAACCGAAGCAATGAAGTGGTTGGTGAATTGTTATTAGACGGTAATCTGATTAACAATAATAGTGTTTCATTCGGTAAAATGAAAGGAAACGGAGAAATAAGAAATGAAAACGGCAAATTGTTGGCTAAAGCGCATCATTTGCAATATTACAATGCTAAATTGGTAAAAATAAAAGAAGAGAAAAAAACAGAAGAAGAAACAATAAAAATAGGAAATGTGCCGGTAGCAGAAAAAAAACAGGAAGATGAAACTTCAATTGAAGATGAAAATGAAGAACAAATGAACAATTATGGTATTAAAGCAATAGGTATTGCATTAACACCGGACGGAGATATTTTGGGCAGAATATTAAATAATAATGATGTAATTGATCAAAATGGTAATTTAATCGGTAAGAAAACTCCAGGGGGCTTAATTGTTGATAATGAAGGAGGGCTTATCGGTGTAGAAGATGATAAAGATACCCCAAAAGGTAATATGTTTATGCCTGTTGCGGAGGCATATGGTAAGAACAGCCAGTTAGGTGCCGGTGGCGGGTATGGTCCAGGTGAAAGATATGACCCGAACCGAGCCGCAATATTAAATGCTTACCATCGCACCAGAAGAGAAAATTTAACTTATAGCAAGGTTGCAAGTAATTTGCCTTACAGCAAAGAATCGTATGACGGAATGCAAACGCATTGGGATGACGTATCAAGAAATATATCGACATGGCGTGTTGATATGAGTGAAATGATATTAGCAGATAAACCAATTCCGGCAGTGTTGGCAAGAACTATAATGTCAGGAGCCGAACAAGTACCTGTAACTGCAATTGTTGAAAGAAATGTTTATGCAGAAGTAGGCAGAAATATAGTGATTCCGGCCGGAAGCAGAATTATGGGTACAATGGGAGGGCTTTCTGCAAGTGGTCAAGGCGGAGCAACAAGAGTAAATATTTCTTGGTCCAGATTGATAAGACCTGATGGTTCTGCGTTTAAATTTGAATCGGCACAAACAGGTGACGCACAAGGACGTGCAGGAGCCTTAGGTTATATTGATGAAATGATATTGCAAAAGTACGGATTGCCTGTTGTAACCGAATTGGCAACGAGTCTTACCGGACTTATGATATCCGGTGGTTCGGTTTCATCTGATGGCAACGGCGGGAGTGTTGAAGATTCTTCTGCTCAGGCAGCATCAGATGTACGTAATAATTTCTTAAATAATATGAAGAATGTTTTTGATCAAATATTAGCAGATAAATTAAAGATAGAGCCAGTAGCATACGTACCTGCAGGAACACGTATACTAATATATCCTAAAGTCGATTTATGGATAAGAACGGCAGCAAGAGAACGAGAAGAAGCAAAAGAGGAGGATAATGCTCCTGGTCCGCTTATTGATGGAAATGAAGGAGGTAAAAAAGATACCAATAATGGTAATAAAACAGGGGGAAGCGATGGCGGAAGTAAAATAGAAGTTTATAATGAAGACAATGTTTCTGCCAATCCTAGCGGTAACTACGGTTTACTTGATGAAGAGCCGCAACAAAAACGTAAAAAACCTCCGGTTATGCCTTCTTATACTCCTCCTCCGGCATCTGATGCGTCATCATATACACCAAATTCCGGAAATGAATCTGCAACACTATTCTAAAGGATGATATAAATGAGTTTTACAGTATTAGAATCAATATTAAGACCGTTGTCATACTGGTATAACCAAGATAATATAGAGGAAGTCGCTATTAATCGAGCAGGACAAATATGGCTGCGTTTAAGGGGAAAAAGAGCATTTCCTTGGGTAGTGCATAAAGATGAAAAACTCACAAAAGAATATTTGGTTAATTTACTGCATATCATTGCCAACACTTATGAATTGCCGTTTGATCCGGTACACGGTTCACCGGTTGTTTATGCTACAATACCGGGTGACCATCGTTTTTCGGCGATAGCAGGTAGGAACGTAATGTATGATAATGAAGACTTGACGGGAGGTATTGCTTTAACAATTCGTGTTCATAGCGATGATGTAGCTTTCGGGCTATCAGATTATGGTTTGGCACAAGGTAAAGCACTACATAAAATTAATCCGTTAAAAGATATAAAAGATCCTGAAGATCCATATGAAAGATTGCTTTTGAGCATAAAACGCGGTGACCATATATTAGTCAGTGGTGCAACGTCAACAGGTAAAACAACATTTCTGAATAACTTATTAAAAATTTTGGATATACATAAAAGAGTTTTAACAATTGAGGATACCCGAGAATTGTTAGTTCCACACCCTAACAGAGTGCATTTGGTATTATCCCGTACCGAACAAACCAACGATATGAACTATGCAAAAATTATTGACTTGGTAGTACGTTTTACTCCTGATGCAATTATCGGAGGTGAAATTTCAACATCTAATGCTGGTGCGTTGTGGGAGTTAATGGGTTCTGGTCACGATAACTGTTTGGCCACAATTCACGCTGAAAGTTCGGAAGCAGCATATCAAGCGTTTACAGATCGTATTTTACACACATATCCTACAATTGATAGAGTAAAGACTATTGAAGAAATGCGCCATAAATTAAGGGTGGTGCAAATTAACAGAGATGGAAACTTGCGTGCTATTACAGAAGTAACTTAAGTTATAAAAAAACCTCCGAATTTTCGGAGGTTTTTTTAGTTATGCCAAATTAAGCGGCTTTTGATTCATATTTTGCTGCAAATTCGTTCATTATTTCAATTATGTAAGACTGTACATCTTCATCAAGATACGGATGCATAGGAATACTTAAAACGGTTTTTGATAATTTTTCACAAACCGGCAATTTGCGAGTATTCCATTTAGAATATGCAGTTTGAGTGTGAACAGGACGAGGATAGTATGCACCACAAGGAATGCCTGCTTCCTTCAAATAGTTCATCAATTCGTCACGATTTTCACAAGTAATTGTGTATAATGCATAAGCAGATTTACAATTATCTAAAACTCTTTGTTTTCCGAAATATGAACTTAATCCGTTGTCATAACGTTTGGCAATTGTATATCTGTCTTTTAACTCTTGATCAAATACTGTAAGTTTTTGCAATAATACAGCAGCTTGAAATGTATTCATACGACCTGTCATTCCAAGGCGAATGTTATCATAACGATCTGCAGAACTCATACCATGAACACGAGCAGATACTACAATTTCATTTTCTATATCAGAATTAATAAAGATTGCTCCGCCGTCACCATAACCTCCTAAAGGTTTTGTTGGATAAAAAGAAGTGGCGGTCATATCTGCAATGGAGCCGGCATTTTTGCCATAATAAACAGAACCGTAGGATTGACATGAATCAGATAACACCTTCATGCCGTTTTCATGTGCGATTTTAATAATTTCGTTATATTCGCAAGGAGAACCGAAAATATCAACGGGAATAACTGCTTTTAAGTTAAGTTTACCTTCAGATTTAACTTCATTGATAGCACGTTTTAAATCTTCAGGGTCCATATTGAATGTATCCGGTTTAGAATCAACAAAAATAGGTGTTGCGCCGAGCAAAACAGGTGCTTCGGCAGATGCTACAAAAGTAAATGAAGAAACAAATACAGCGTCACCGGGTTTAACGTCCCAAGCCATAAGAGCCAAAGTTAAAGCATCGGTACCGGAACCGCAAGTTGCACAATATTTAGTATTTGAATATTCGGCTAATTTTTTATCCAATTCTTTTGTTTCGTGTCCTTGGCAATATGCTCCGTGATCTAAAATTTTCTTAAAAGCATCTAAAAATTTATCTTGACCGATAACTTTTTGAGAAGCAGCACAATCAAACAAATTAATTGGTTTTTCTGGTTTATTAATCATTTTTGTTTTCCTTTTTACAGTTTTCAACTAAAACGGATAATATGCTAATAGATTAAAATTTGCAAAACACAAAAAATTTCTCGATTGTAACAAAAAAAAACCATACCAATTTTGAACATATTTTTATTGATTTAATGATTAAAATTGTTATATTTATGGGTACAAAAAGAAAAAATAAAACTAAAGGATAGTTAAATGTATAAACAAATATTGGTCGCTTTTGCTCTCATAAATTTATGTTCATGTAGTGTATCTGCTGTAAATAATGAAGATGGCGCGCTTGAAACATACAATAAAAGCATGTTTGAATTTAACTATCAGTTAGATAAGCGTGTTATAAAACCGGTAGCCAAAGGTTATAAAAAAATAACCAATAAGTTTGTACGCAATCGCGTCAGTTCGTTTTTTAATAATTTAGAAGAGCCGGCATATATGGTAAATAATTTATTGCAAGGTGAATTTAAGAATACAGGAGTATCCGCTGGAAGATTTGCAATTAACACGACATTAGGTTTATTAGGAACGTTTGATGTTGCTGCCGGTTGGGGGTTGGATAAAAAGAAAAATACTTTTGATGCAACTTTGGCAAAATATTGCGTTCCTGACGGTCCTTTTATTGTGTTACCGGTTGTCGGCCCCTCAACGCCGCGCCATGTAGCAGGCTGGACGGCCGATGCTTATATGAGCCCGTTGTATTGGGCATTAGTGAACTCGGATGCTGCCAAACAAACAACAATCGATTGGGGAACTATTGGGTTAAAATATTTAAACTTAAGAGCAGAAAATATGGAATTGTTAGATAGTTTGGAAAAAAGTTCGGTCGATTTTTATACGGCAACCAAATCGGCGTTTATGCAAAACCGAAATAAATTTGTAAGCATATGTGCTAAACCGGAAGATGCTGAAAGCACGCCAAGTTATGATTTTGATTTTGAAGAAGATTTTTAAATAGATAGAGTACGAAAGGTCTGTTAAAATGAAAAAAATATTAAGCATTGTTTTTACGGTATTGTTTTTTGCATTACCTGCTGAAGCCGATTTTGATGCTTCAAAAGCCGAAAATTTTATAAAAAAAGTTACCTCTGACGGTATTGAGCAAATTATAAATGCCGATGTTTCGCAAACAGAAAAGGACAAGCGTTTTGAAAAACTGTTTAATGAGTATCTCGATTTGGATTTTATAGGAAAATTTGTTTTGGGGCGTTATTGGAATACAGCAACGTCGCAACAACAGAAAGATTTTATCGAAGTGTATCGTCAGATGAATATTAAAACATGGTCAAAACGTTTTGATGAGTTTAAGGGGAAAAATTTTATATTTAACGGAACAAGCCCATCAAATTCAAAAAATCAAATTTTTGTAAATACGGCGGTTCAGATGCAACAAGGTGCTCTGGCAAAAGTAATTTGGCGTGTTAAGGATACAAACGGTAAGTTAAAAGTGGTAGATATCATAATTGAAAATGTCAGTTTGGCAATAACTGCCCGAAATGAATATACTGCGTATATCAAAAAATCTAAAAACGGAGTTGTCGATTTAATATCAGATTTGAAACAAAAAAGCCAATAATGTTTCATATTAAAATGTTTCAAAACCCAAATGTAATATTGACATTTGGGTTTTATTGTGCTAAAATCGACTATATTTAATTATTTTACCGAGGGCATTATGTTTAAAATCAAATCGTTGCTTCTTTTTATCTTGCTGCTTATTTTTTGTTCAACGGCTTCTGCTAGAGTATGTTTTTTAGTTGGAACAGATGATCCGGATAGTAAATATTCCAATTGTATAGGTGGTCAATTAGAGAGTTATGTTCCTACAGTAAATTGTCCTGATCACAGTCAGTGCCAAATTCCTGCCAAAGGAGTGAAACCTTGTAGAGAAAGTGGTTCAAAACTATATAAAGCGGAAGATTGTTGTTCTAATTCGATGCTATATGAAGAATGTTCGCCCGCAGAAGGTAAAGTGTGTCAAGGAACACAATGTAGAGGTACCGATGAAAATGGCGATGATTATGTGTCGTGCGAAAGAGGTAAATGTGTATGCGGCGCTGAATATACACAAACTTGTTCGGAAGAAGGTTTGGTAGGTGTTGGTATACCATGCAATGGTTTGTATAAAGACTGTGAATGTGATAAAACTAAGTTTTTTAAATGTGGTAGCACCGCAACTAAATTAGGAGCAAAATGTGTTGATGCAACAGGCGAACATTATAGTGGTTGCGTATGTCCGGCGCCTGATGGAGATGATTGGGTTACAGACCCTGATGATTGTTGCTCGGTATCATCTGTTTCTTGTGTAAATCAACCGAGTGGAGAAGAAATTTTCAAATGTAATCCTAAACCGATGTATAGTTGTATGTGTGGTTATACGTACAGCAAATCTGGCTGTCAAAGCGGATGTGTTGACGACAGTTATAGTTACAAAGGTTCTCGTGTAAATGTAACATGTACCGGAGGTTTTTCCGATAGTCTGCTTGATGCACAAGATATTTGTGGTAGCGGTTGCACTTGTGCGGTCGGATATTGGGACTATACTGAAACATGCAACAATGTAAATGCTGATGTGTGTGCAACTTTGGGATATACCGAAACATCTTGTGAAGATAAATATGTTGCTTGTCCTTTTGATGCAAGTATAAAAAAATGTATTCAAGATGTTCAAGGTTGTGAATATGGCAGTGCTTCCGAATGTGAAAGCGATAATTTTAATTCGGTATGTAAATCAGATGAGTTGGGATGTTGGAGTGCTGTAGCATGTAAGGTCGGTACGCAAAAAAGTAGTGATAAATGTGCAACAGAGTTTGGTTTTGTCAAACCGGCAAAATTAGTTAATGTCGATAAAAAAGGTTGTTCCGTATGCCAATATGCTGAAGACAGTTGTAATGAATTTAATCCGAATTTTTATTCTGAAACAGAACTTGAAAATAAAGAGTGTAAATCAAATGTTTTGTTAGATTTGAACGGATCATATAAGAAATGTTACTATAATTGCGAATTAAAATGTCCATATGCCGATAAAAATGCTTGTGAAAGCGCTCCTGAAAATATAAATTCGGCTTGCCAGGAAAATGAAAATGGTTGCTTTGTTCCTTCTGAATGCAAAGTCGGATATTTTAAGGAGGCAAATGAAGTTAATTGTAAAGGGGCAACATATACACAATTATCCGGAGTTGACACTAACGGATGCGGATATTGTGCCTCTGAATATGATACATGTGAGCAAGCTGGGTATATAAACGCAGATGCGACAGATTCCGAACAAACAGAATTTTGCGTTGATGCGGCAATTGAGCCATGGGGTTTATATACATCAAACGGAACATATAAGTCGTGCCTATCTTGTGGCATAGCGACATGTTCGGAAAATGAAAAGAGCAATACAAGATGTGAAAAAGCATATGTAAACTCTGTTTGTTCTTCTGATAATGGTTGTTATAAACCGCAAAATTGTAAAGACGGATATGCAAAAATATGTTCATCGGGAAAAGCACCTCTAGGTATAGATGCTTTCGGTTGCGGTAGGTGTGATATTGTTTGTCCTTATGCTGATGAAGCAACATGTAAAACGGCAAACTTTAACTCGGTATGTACTCCTGATGTTAACGGATGTTATAATCCGACCGCATGTCAGGAAACACGTTATAAAGAAGCAAACGATACCAATTGCCATTATGCATACTCTAAATTAGACGGTATGGATGCGTTCGGATGTGGTTGGTGTGCAACAAAATATGACGGATGTTCCGATTTAGGCTATTGTGACGGACAAGTTGAGTCTGATTGTGAAGGAACTTTACATTTGATGTATTTATCAAGCGGTAAAGTTGGTTTCTGCTACGTGCCGAGTGATGCGTGTACATACGTTACACAAGAAAGTTGTGAAGCAGTAAATGCAAATGCTGTATGTAAAAAAACAATTGAGGGTTGCTATATATTCGGAAATTGTAAGGATGGCTACAAATTTGATGACGGAAAATGCGTGATAGATTATGGTTGTGCTGATGACGAATACACAAACGAAGAAGATTGTAAAAAAGCCAATGAAAATTTTGTGTGTAAAGATAAGCCAAGCCCAAATGCCGGTGGAACTTGTTACTATCCCGATGGATGTGCAACCGGTTACTCATTAAAAGATGGTAAGTGCGTATCAAACTGCAAATATGCTGATTATTATGCTTGTATTGAAGAAAACTATAATTCAGACTGTGATGAAGAGAATGGATGTATGGTACCGACAAGATGTATTGGTGGTACCACAAAATCTAATAATCCTGCCGGTTGTGCCGAGAGCGGTGGTTATACATACTACTATGATGGAATTAAAAATGATG
>JAZRHJ010000249.1:0-5992 GCA_045644695.1 Alphaproteobacteria bacterium
GACTTACCCGATGGATCACGCATTGAATTAAAACAAAAATGCATTGATACTGGAATGGGGTTGGAAAGAGTTTCCGCTATTTTACAAGGTGTTCACTCTAACTATGAAACCGATTTATTTAAAAATTTAATCGAAGATGTGTGTAAATTTACCGGTACAGATGTCGAAAATAAAAACTTTGCATCTTCATATAATGTAATTGCCGACCACTTACGCTCTTCTTCTTTCTTAATTGCCGATGGTGTCCTGCCGTCTAATGAAGGCAGAGGATATGTATTGCGTCGTATTATGCGCAGAGCAATGCGACATATTTATATGTTAGGCGTACATGAGCCTATGATGTATAAATTGTTACCTTCTTTACAGCGAGAAATGGGTGAAGCATATCCTGAATTATATCGTCATGAAGCCCTTATCAGAGAAACAATTAAAGCAGAGGAAACACGTTTCGGACGTACGCTTTCAAAAGGATTAAAACTTCTTGAAGAAGAAACCGTAGATTTAAATGAAGGTGATGAATTAAGCGGACAAACTGCTTTCAAACTTTATGATACATATGGATTTCCGCTTGATTTAACCGAAGACGCATTAAAACTTAAAAATATTAAAGTTGATACCAAAGGTTTTAATGAGGCAATGGAAAAACAAAAAGCCGAAGCCCGCAAAAACTGGGCAGGATCAGGCGATGCCGGGGTTGAAAAAATTTGGTTT
This sequence comes from Alphaproteobacteria bacterium, assembly GCA_045644695.1. Taxonomy (GTDB): domain Bacteria; phylum Pseudomonadota; class Alphaproteobacteria; order RF32; family CAG-239; genus JAFTYO01. The sequence continues at coordinate 712 of JAZRHJ010000249.1, forward strand.
GAATTGCAAGAAAAATTAGGAATAACTGAATTTTTAGGTTACAACACATTAAAAACAGATGCTCAAATTTTGGCTTTGGTTCAAGACAATCAAGAAGTTAACGAAGTTAATAAAGGCGAGTTTTATTTAGTTGCAAACCAATCACCGTTTTATGGTGAATGCGGCGGACAAGTCGGTGATATAGGAAAAATTATCGGTACAGATTTTACGGCAGATGTAATCGATACCAAGAAAAAACTCGATGGTCTGATTGTTCATGTCTGTAAACTTGCAAGCGGAACAGTTAAAAACCAAACTTTTGCATCTTTTGAAGTTGATGAAAAAACCAGAAACCAAATTAGAGCAAATCACTCGGTTACTCACTTGGTTCATAAGGCTTTGCGTACGGTTTTGGGTGAGCATATTGCTCAAAAAGGGTCTTTGGTTGCCTCTGAAAGAATGCGGTTTGACGTTTCTCATCACAAACAAATCAGCGCCGAAGAAATTTTACAAGTTGAAAATTTGGTAAATGAAGCCATTAGAAAAAACTTAAATGTGAACACTGTTATAATGAACAAAGAAGAGGCCGTAAATTCGGGCGCTATGGCATTGTTCGGTGAAAAATATGCCGATGACGTCAGGGTTGTACAAATGGAAGAAAATGGTAAAATATATTCTTCCGAATTGTGTGGTGGTACACATGTTACAAATACGGGAAATATCGGATATTTTAACATTGTATCAGAATCGGCTGTCGGAGCAGGAGTAAGACGTATTGAATGCGTTACCGGTTTTGGAGCTGAAAAATTTGTTCAAGGCATTGAAAACAAACTTCATGATGTTTGCAATTTGCTTAAAACAAATGTTAATGATTTAGAGGCCAGAATTTCTAATTTGCTGGAAGAAAAGAAAAAACTTGAAGTAGATATTTTTAACTTAAAGAAAACGTTTGTCAGCCATAAAAGTGTTGATAACCAAGATAAAATAGCTACTGTAAACGGCATTAAATTTGTTGGTAAAATTGTTAATGGTGTTCATCCGAAAGAACTTAAAGCGTTTATCGATGAAATTAACCAAACAATAGGTTCCGGCATTGTGGTTTTGGCTTCGGATAAAGATGATAAAGCATCAATTGTTGTCGGCATTACTCCAGATTTAACCGATAAATATTCGGCAGTTGATTTGGTGAGAACAGCTTCTGTGATTGTTGGCGGAAAAGGTGGCGGCGGAAGACCGGATATGGCTCAAGCCGGCGGTCCAGATGCTTCAAAACTTCAGCAAGCAATCGATGCAGTTAAAAATCTTATCTGATATTGAAGGGGAGTTTACTCCCCTTTTTATTACAATAAAAATCTACTTAATTTTGCGGAAAAGATATACTAAAACAAAATCAGTTGGTTTTAACGGTTTTTGATTTTCTCTACTTAAAATTTTTAAGATATTTCATTAAAGTTCTTTTTTCTTAAAACCTTGTGCGACAACATAAGTTTCGGGCGAGCCTTGACGACTGGCATCAGGTTTATAATGGGAAACTTTCGTAAAATTTCTTTTCATATCGTTGAGTAAATTTCCCTCTGCACCGCCTTGAAAAACTTTAGCAATGAAAATTCCACCTTCGGATAACACTTCTTTAGCAAACTCATATGCTGCTTCTACAAGAGCAATTGTGCGCAAATGGTCTGTTTGTTGGTGTCCTGTCGTATTTGCCGCCATATCGCTCATTACAATATCGGCAGGACCGTTTAATAGTGCTTTTAGTTTATCAGGTGCATCGCTTTCGGTAAAATCTTGGCATATCATGGTTGCTCCGGTAATAGCTGTCGTTTCTAAAATATCAACTCCAACAACCTGACCTTGGCCTTTGTTTCGTTCAACCGCAACTTGTGTCCATCCCCCCGGTGCGCAACCTAAATCAACAATGGTTTTGTTTTTGCCTAAAAACTTATATTTTTCATCAAGTTGAATTAGTTTGAAAGCGGCTCTTGAGCGGTAACCTAATCTTTTAGATTCGGCAACATACGGATCGTTTAACTGACGCTCTAACCACCTGTTTGATGACGCTTTTTTATATTTTGAGGTTTTAACCTTTACAGTGAGCGTTTTTCTGCCTCTGATTATTTTTGCCGATTGAGTAAGTTTAGCCATTTTCCATTAATTCCCGTACTATTGCATCTTGCGCACTTTTTAGCGAAGCGGTTAATTTTTCAAAACCCAAAACTTTATATATACTTTTAAAAATTGTAGCACCTGCAATTATTATGGGGGCACGATTTTTTCCGATGTATATTGAATTTTCGCGTTCTGTTAAACTCATATTATAAATATCTGCTATTGCAGTGTCAATATCTTTGCAATACAACACTGTTCCATCATGCTTTACTCTATCATAAATTTTATCTTTATGTATCATTGCGGCCAGTCTTAAAGGTGTGCTTGAAGTGGCTATTAACGTACAATTTTCTTTATATTTTTCAAACTGCGAATTTTTCATAAAATCGCTGACATATTTCTCAATTTGAGTTTTGAGCATCTCATTGTTTTTTTCATTATAGTCTATCAAATTAAATGCCTCTGCCGAATTTCTTGCTCCCCACGGAATTGATATTGTATGCAAAATTTTAGGGCTTATTTCATTTGTTGCTAACGTAATTTCGGTTGATCCGCCGCCTAAATCATATATTACGACATATTGTGCATTTTTATCGGCATTTAAAACTGCACCTTTTAGATTTAAGAGCGCTTCTTCTGTTCCTCCGATAATATCAATATTAATACCTGTTATATCTTTTACTTGTTGAACAAAATCTGCACCGTTTTTAGCCATACGACAAGACGCGGTTGCAATTGCTCTATATTTTTTTACTTCATATTTTTTCAAGATTTCGGCATATTCGGAAAACGCATTTAAACCACGTTCAATCGCTTCTTTGGTAAAACACATATTTGCATACATACCTTCTCCAAGTTTTGTAGTAATGCTGTTTCTAAAAAGTAATTGTCCGTCAGAATTTATAACCATAATCCGGCACGAATTTGTACCTAAATCAATTGCTGCCAAATTTTCGTTTACCATAATCCCCCCCTCTGTGGTACAATCTGTAGCGTTTTTTAGGTTTACCGTTAAAACGGTGTTGGCGTTGATTATGCATCATATCTAAAAGCATACCCTCTCTTATACCCCTGTCAGCCACCGTAATTTCAGATATCGGCCAAAACGTTAATAAGGCTTCTATAATGGCACAGCCCGAAATTGTTAAATCAGATTTTAACGGACCAATACACGGATGTTTTCGTCGTCCGGTATCTCCCATATTTTTAATTTTAGCAATAACTTTTTCAATATCGGGGCCGGAAATAGAAATACCATCTACTGCAGAACGATTATAACGAGGTAAATTTAGATGTACTGCACCCAATACAGTTACCGTTCCAGATGTACCTATAAGTTGAATTTCTTGATTTTGTATCCCCTCATAAATGCCAAATTTTTCATCAAACTCTTTTAAAATTGATTGAGTTCTTTCAATAATGGTATTATATGCCAAGGTTGTCATATCTTGTTTTGGAAAGGCCTCCGAAATTGTGACAACCCCGTATGGCAAAGAGACAAACCCTTCAATAAATGTTTTTCCGGTATCCGTTATGCGAGCAAGCGAAATTTCTGTTGAACCTCCACCGATATCAAACACTAACATACGTTTTATATTTCTATTAAGAAGGGGTACACAACCTACAACCGCTAAACGAGATTCTTCTTTTGAAGATATAATTTCCAAATTTATACCGGCTTCTTTTTTGACCATTTCAACAAATTGTGCACAATTTTTGGCTCGTCTGCAAGCAGCTGTTGCCACAAAACGCGAATTTGCTATCGGAGCATATTCATTAATCACACCTCTGCACACTTTTAATGCGGCAATTGTTCTTCTCATTGCCGGTTTTGAAAGTTCATTATCATTAATTATGCCTTCACCTAAACGTGTAATTTTTGAAAACGTTTCCACAACATGAAAAGACGTAGGTGTAGGCGTTGCAATTACTAATCGGCATGAATTTGTACCCAAATCAATTGCTGCATAATTAGGTGCCTGCGCCATTTCTTTTTTTAGCGCAGGTACATAATTATTTTTTTTTGCAGCCTCTTTTTTCATAGATTAATTTTATGCTCCATACACTTCACTGCGAACTTGAGCTCTTAAATCATCAATACATACCAAATTTTTGTGTTTATCTTCATAATACCAATAAACCCAACCATTGCAAGCGGCAGCATTTTGAGCGGCAGCACCAACTTGATGAATTGACCCTTCTGCTATTTTGCTTTTTATGGTACCATCTGAACGAATTACGGCACTATGAGTACGAGTTGAATCAAACAAAACTGTTCCCGGTTCTAACAAGCCTCTTTCAACAACAGAACCAAACGGTATGCGTGGTTGTTTACGTTTACAACTAAATTCCAGAGCACTATCATCAATCGTAATTACTTCATCTATACGTGCTTGAGCACCTTTAACATAGTTAATGTCTTTTTCTATACCTATAAAATTGCGCCCTAATTTTTTAGCAACTGCTCCTGTTGTACCTGTTCCAAAGAACGGATCTAAAACCACATCGCCAACATTTGAAGATGCCATAATTACCCGATATAACAAACTTTCAGGTTTTTGTGTCGGATGCAATTTATTTCCGTCATCACCTTTTAATCGTTCTTTTCCTGTACATAAAGGCAACTCCCATGTAGAGCGCATTTGCGTATCTTCATTTAGGGCTTTCATAGCCTCATAATTAAAAGTATATTTTGCTTTCGGATTTTTCACCGCCCAAATTAATGTTTCATGAGCATTTGTAAAACGAGTTCCTCTAAAGTTAGGCATCGGATTAACCTTATTCCATATAATATCATTTAAGATCCAAAAACCTAAATCTTGCAAAATATAGCCAACCCTAAAAATGTTATGATATGAACCGATAACCCAAATACTACCGTCATCTTTCAAAACTCTTCTTGCAGCGCTTAACCAACGGCGTGTATAGTCATCATAAGCAGCTATGCTTTCAAAACTGTCCCATTCTTCATAAACACCCGAAACTGCAGTATTATCCGGACGAGTTAAATTCTCTCCTAACTGCAAATTGTATGGTGGGTCGGCAAAAATCAAATCTACGGAGTTTTCCTCCATTGCGTTCATAATTCTTATACTATCGTCATTAATAATGGTATTAATTATATTTTTAGTTTTTATAGTTTCTAATTTAACCATTGTTTTTACCTTCATTTTATTTGCATGAACAAAACAAA
>JAZRHJ010000250.1:0-4678 GCA_045644695.1 Alphaproteobacteria bacterium
GGTTATACGAGATAGTCCCCAAGACAGTCAATGTGCTCAAAAAGCCGGTGCAAGAGCAATAAGGATCGGTAAATCTATATGGCAAGATGACAATATTCAGGATAATGATGTTTATTTTTTTGATTCATTTGTGGATTTTTATGATAGTTTGCTTTTATCAAATCCAAAATAATATACAATATGCAGAGTTTAAAAAATTAAATATCGGGTAATTATGGGACTTAATAATAAAGAATTTTATATAAAAAAAATAAGGAGGACATTTTTATATTCTTTTTTGTTTTTTTTATTTTTGTTAAATGTAGTTAATTTTATTAAACATAGTTCGTCTAATTTCGAATATGCAGTTGAATATAATAGGCCTATCGATAAATTTGCAGATTTTAGAAATCCGTTAAATGCTATAATGTTTACCGATAAGGAAAATAAAATTAAAATTTTAATTTTGCCTTACAGTATAGTTGAAAATAAAAATGTTAAAAAAATTAAATTTTTAAAACAGAATAATTCGATTGTACTTTGGAATAAGAAAAATATTACACCGCAACATATTAGTTTTTTAGAAAAACAGTTTAATTTTTTAATTGAAGATGAAGAAATTGATTTTAATTCAGATTCTATGATACTTGCTTTTGATGATACAAATAATTTGTCGACAGATTTTCTACAAATTAAAAAATTGGCACTTGAAAACGATTTAAAACCACAGGTTTTTGATTTTCTCGACACAAAGCAAGTTAAAAAAATAGTTGAGGAAAAATCGGAAAAAAATGAATATTTATTAAATGAACAATATAATAATTTACAGGATTTTGTGCATGATTATAATGTTCAATTGATAAGTTTAATTAATGATTATAAAAATTATAAGCTAACAGATACTCGTCTGAAAGATAAAGGTGATAGCGTTGTTTTAGCATGTGATGAAAATAATAATTGTTTTGAATTTGGTAATTTTGATTTTGAACAATCAATCGTAAAATCAATAGCTGATAATTTATCAAAAGCAAATAAATTATATCCGAATTTAGATAAAAAAGTATTTTTGGTTACAAAACCGGAAAAGAAAATAGTTTTAAAAGAAAAAGATTTATATGAAAGTTTAGATACAGATACAGGAGTTATATTAAAAAAAGGAAATTTAACATCTGTGATGTTGCCATATTTTTGGAAAAAGTTTCCTGATAAGAAAGATTTTATCAGAAATTTAAAAATAAAAGCGGGTATGAATCCTGATTATTGGAGTGACGATATTTTAATATATTATTTTAAGGCAGTGGAGGTTTAAATGAAAATACACGGTTATGAAATAAATTTTACGGAAAGTGAACTTGATGATATTTTAGGTAATAAAACCCGTGTTATAGAATTTATATCATCCGATTTTGAAGGGTATGAAAAGTTATCTGGAAATGATAAGAAAGCATTATTACATTTGGTTAAGGCTGCGAAAATAATTAATGACGTGGCATTGGAACAAGACCACTTTTTAAATAAAACTCTTAAATATGCTCTTGAAAGAACTGCAATGGAAAGTTCATATGCTCAAAAAGCGTTGGAATTTTTTAATAGTTTAAATGGTGTTGCCGGTTTTAACGGTATTGATAAAGATCCGATACAAATTTTTAAAAACGTGCAGATGCATAACGGTAAAAATTTTTATCCGACAGATTTATCAATTGAAGAATTCCATCAAATACTTCTTAAAATGGCAAATAGAAATAAAATTGATGAAATAAGAAAAATATTGTCGGCAAGAACTATGGTTCGACGTAAAGATGATGAATTAACAGCGATAGATTATACTCAATACTTCTCTAAAGAGTTTTCTCAAGTTGCGAATGAATTGGAAAGTGCGTCAAAATTGTGCAGTGATGAGAACTTTAAGCAATATTTAATTTGGCAGGCACAGGCATTGTTGCATGATGACGAAAAACTTGATATGATTGCCGATAAATATTGGGCATCATTGCAAGATAGTGATTTAGAATTTACAATCTCAAGAGAAAATTATGAAGACGATATGACTTCTTCAGTGTATCAAAATAAAGAATTGTCTAAAATAATTGAAATGCATAATATTGAAGTTGTGGCAAAAGACACTTTAGGTTGTCGGGTTGGAATTGTGAATAAGCCTGAAACAGAATATATTTTAGATTCAAAGAAAACTTTGCCACATCTTATGAGTTGGATGCCATATAATGATAGGTATGAACAATCGCTCGATAATAAAGAAGACTTAAAGCAAACGATGGTCGATGCCGATATTGTGGCTCTGACCGGAGATTATGCAATGTGTCGAGGCGGAATAACTTTGGCACAAAATTTGCCGAATAATGATAAGTTATCGGTAAAAACCGGTGGTGGTCGAAGAAATGTATATCATAGACAAGTTCGTTTCGGGAAAGATGTAAAAAAAGAACTGTTGGATAGTTTATTGGCGCCGGAATTTCATCAATATATTGATATATATAAAGATATGATTTTTGTGATATATCATGAAAACGGACATTCATTGGGCCCAAAGGCAGAATATCAAAATGCAATGGGCGAATATAAGCACATAATTGAAGAAAATAAGGCAGATGTTGTTTCAATTGCCTCAATTTCAGAAATTGCAAAAACGTTTAATATGTTTTCAGAAGAGGACGTTAAAAAAATATATGCTTCATGGATTTTTTCCAATTTGTTGCTAAAAGCCGAGCCTGTATATGCAAATCCGCACAGAGTAGCCTCTTTGATACATTTTAACTATTTAATGGAAAACAAGGTTATTTGGTTTAATGAAAATAATAAATTGTGTATTGATTTTGATAAAGTTTCATCGACAATGTATAAATTGTTAGAAGAAACTATTGAATTGCAATTATCAAAATCTGTAGAAAAAGCAGATGCCTTTGTTAAAAGATGGGCATATTGGGGGCAATATTCAAAATATGCTGCCGATATACATCAAAAGGTCGGTGTACGACCATATATTAAAATTGTAACTAATTTTTAAATGTTATTGATATAGATTAGCATAGGAAAAAAGGAGAAAAAGATGTTTGGAAAATTAGTATACGGGCAGTTTTCATTAAAAGAAACTTTTTGGAAGTTCGGGTTTTTGGGGCTTTTTTTGGTTTCTTTTGTTACTAAACTTTTTGGTGCGTTTTTAAAGCAAAAAATAAACGGAATGTCAATTAAGTATTATTATACGCATTATTTTTCAATGCTAAATATGGATAATATGATTTTGTTTTTAACAATTGCATATTTTGTATGTTTCTTTGCTTTAGTGTTGTACTCTATTATGGTATGGTTCGGAATATGGCGCAGCGCCAAAGAATATGATAAGAGTGCATGGCTTGGTCATATTTCTAAATTGTTTATTTTGTTTGTAATATATGGGGCAATTAAATTTGCACTTATTTAAAAGGACTTTAAAATGAAGAAAATTGTATTGCTTTATATGTTATTACTGCTTTGTGCTTGTGGTAAAGTTTTTGTTGCCGGAGACTTGAGTGAAAAGAGAAAAAAATTATATGAAGTAGGTTCTGAGCAAGATTATTGCGAAAGGAATCCTAATAGGTGTATTAAAGGTGTACAGTGGTAAAACAGATTAAATATTAAAAGGGAGTTATAAAAAACTCCCTTTTAACATATTAAGCAGTTTTGCTTTCACTGCTTCTTACCAGAATAGGTTTTCCGTTGCCGTTAATTACTTTATCGGTGATAACCACTTCGCTAACATCTTTTGCATCGGGAATTTCATACATTAAGTCAAGTAAAACACTTTCCATAATAGCTCTTAAACCTCTGGCGCCGGTTTTTCGTTCAATGGCTTTTTTTGTAATTGCTTTTAAGGCATCGTCATTTATGGTTAATTTAACATTTTCCATATCAAATAGAGTTGTATATTGTTTTAAGAGAGCATTTTTAGGCTCGGTTAAAACTTTAATAAGTGCTTGTTCGTCTAAATCATTTAATGTAGCAATAATAGGAAGTCGGCCGATAAATTCAGGTATAAGCCCAAACTTGAGTAAATCTTCGGGTTGAACATTTTTAATGATTTCACCAATACTTTTTTCTTCTTTTGAAGCAACTTTTGCACCAAAACCTATTGATGTTTCATTTCCTCTCGAATTTACAATTTTTTCAAGACCGGCGAAAGCGCCACCGCATATAAATAAGATATTAGATGTGTCAACATGTAAAAATTCTTGTTGTGGGTGTTTACGACCACCTTGTGGAGGTACATTGGCAATTGTGCCTTCAATAATTTTTAATAGGGCTTGTTGCACACCTTCACCGGATACATCTCTTGTAATTGACGGGCCGTCGGTTTTGCGGGTAATTTTATCTATTTCATCAATATAAACGATACCACGTTCGGCTTTTTCAATGTCATAATTTGCGGCTTGTACAAGTTTTAAGATAATGTTTTCGACATCTTCCCCTACATAGCCGGCTTCGGTTAGCGTTGTGGCATCGGCAATAGCAAACGGAACATCCAATACTTTTGCCAAAGTTTGTGCCAATAAAGTTTTACCGGAACCGGTGGAGCCGATTAAAATGACATTAGATTTTGATACATCGACATCTTTATGATCTTTTTTACAGTTTAGCCGTTTATAATGATTATAAACAGAAACAGATAAAACTTTTTTTGCATAATCTTGGCCGATTACATATTGGT
>JAZRHJ010000251.1:0-3885 GCA_045644695.1 Alphaproteobacteria bacterium
TTTGAAACCATAAAAGAATATTTTACCCCTCATAATCATATCAGCGAGGAAGAAAAAAATGCATAAAATTTTATTGTTATCAGTGTCTTTTCTTGTAATTTCATGTACAGTTGGGCCGGATTATACTGAACCTGAAATTTATGAGGATAAGCAAATATCAGAGGCTTTGAAGTTGAATAATACCGACTTAAAAATTTCAAACAAATGGTATGAACAATTTGGTGATGAAAAATTAAATACATTAATAAATTATGCTCTTTTGAATGGTCCTGATATTATAAGTTCGATTTCTAAATTACGTCAGGCCAGAACTTTGGTTTTAATAAATAAAACCGAATTTTTACCGATGTTAAATTTAAATTCGCAATATAATTATGAAAAACCGAGCAAAAATATTGGATTAGTAGCCGATACCAACTATTTTCAGATAGGGTTTGATGCATCTTGGGAACTCGATATATGGGGAAAAGGGCGACGTTTAAATGAACAAACCATAGCAGAATTTGAAGAAGCACTATATAGTTTACAAAATATAAAATCGCTGATTACTGCCGAGGTGGCAACTACGTTTTTTAACTTAAAAACCGTACACGAAAATTTAAATATTGCTTATGAAAACATAAAACTGCAACAGGATATTTTCAAAACCGTATCTGAAAAATATAGAGCCGGCCTTACCGACAGCGCTACATACCATCAAGCAAAATATATTCTAGATACAACAAAAGCACTAATTCCGACACTTGAAAGTAATGAGGTAAATTTGAAAAATGCATTAGCGGTTTTGTGTGGAACACTACCTGACAGATTACCTGTAACATTATCTAGAACAGATGCAAATCCTTTAACCAGAGCATATAAATATGATTTGAAAGTTCTTTATAATTTGCCCGCTTCGATTATACGAACAAGACCTGACGTAAAGGTTGCAGAAAGGACAATGGCTGCGCAAAATGCGAAAATAGGGCAAGCAATAGCCGAAATGTACCCAAATGTCAGTATTAGCGCATTGCTTGGTATGCAATCTAAAAATGTTTCCGATTTATTTAATTCGGACAGTAAGGCATATAGTTATACTCCTAATTTAAGTTTGCCGCTAGTTAATTGGAACAAACTTTCAAACAATGTAACTTTGCAAAAGCAAATTAAACATGAAACTTATCAAAACTATCGTAAAACTTTGTTGCAGGCGGTTGAAGAACTAAACAATGCCACGGTTTCAATAGAAAAAGAATTAAAAAGAAATGCGGCAGAACGCAATGCGGTTTACAGTATGCAAAAAGTTTTAAAATCTATGAAAGAAAAATATGAAAACGGATTAATCGAATTTTCTGATTTATTACAAACACAACAAAATCTGCTCAAATCACAAACCGATTTGGCAAATTCCAGTGGTAATATATTTAAAAATATCGTTGCTTATTATAAAGCCACCGGTGGCGGATATTAAAAACTAAATATGCTCAATATCATTAACAATTTGCTGTAAACTTTCGGTCATTTGATTGATTGTTGAAGATAATTTAGCATCTAAAGAACTTAAATCTGCTTCTTTTGAAACTTCAACCGGTTTTTCGACTTCAACGATTTTTTCAACCAGTTTTTCGATCTCGACGATTTTTTCAACCTCGACGATTTTTTCAACCGGTTTTTCAACCCCGACGATTTTTTCTACTATTTTTTCAACAATTTGAGGTTTTTGTATCGGTGTTACACCTTTTTTTGCATCTTCAAGTTCATCGGCAAGTAAAAGCCCAACCATAGCAAGGAGCATATTTTCATTAATTTGCCCATTATTTGAAGTTAGTAGTTTTGCTTTATTATCAAGCATACGAGAAAGTTTGATAATGTGTGCTTCCTGACCATTATCACAAGCAATTGCATATTCACGAGAATTAATTGTTATTGTTACTTGAGCCATCTTCTTTTAACACCGTATCTATTTTTTGAGCGACATTTGTGATTTTGATTAATGTATTTGAAACTGTCGTTTTTAAGGTTTCAATTTGTTTTGTTTTTTCAGCCATATTATGTTTATATGATTGGCGTTGTTGCAAAATTGCATTTTTTTTATTTTGTAAAGCGACTTGAAATTTTTCAAGCGTTTTTTCAAAATCCTTTAACGACTTACTGGTTTGTGGTAAATTTTCAATATCTGTCAATTTTTTACTTCCATTTTTTACTAACGTGGTTTATATTGTCTTTAACAATACATTTTTTTAATTTTATTACAAGAAGCAAAAACAGATTATGCAAAAGTTTATTATCAATATTACACAACCTAACAAAAACCTTCTTGAAAATGAAGAGTTAGAGTGTTTTTTTCTCAATTCAAGTTTAGAAAAAGATTTTATAGCCTCATTTGTTAAAAATGCCAAACTAAAAAATAAATTAATATTGTCAGGTGACGCCGTCACAACTTTAGAATATAATCTTGACGGTGTTATTATTGATTTATCAAAATCTGAAAACATTAAAAAAGATTATGAAAACTTAACTAAAGGCTTAAAAAAGAAGTTTGTCGGTGCAATATGTCGAAACAGAAGACACGAAGCAATGCTTGTTGGCGAATGTGAGCCTGATTTTGTTATTTTTAGGGCGTGGATTGACGGGCAAGAAAAAGTACAAGAACTAACTTCTTGGTTTAGCGAAATGTTTTTGTTGCAATCGGCGTTATTACCTGTCGAAGATGTGGATTTTACATCTTTTGAAACCGATTTTGTTATTTTAGATGATATTAAATATCAGAAATAAACACTTTTACAAACTGCTTTTTAGATAAAAAGGAGGTAAAAACCTCCTTTGATTTTAAGACTTTTTAACTACAACCACTCTATCTGGTACAATTTGGGTATATGCAAGCCATACGGCAGATAAACCGACAAGCATGTACACAATTCGTGTTAAAATACTCATATCACCAAACAATGCACCAACCAAGTTAAAGCCAAAGAAACCGACTAATCCCCAGTTGATACCACCAATGATTGCAAGCCATAAAGTAAGTTTTTCCATAAAATACATTTTTTCCTCCTAAAAAGGTTTTTACTTTTTTTGCAAATGTGATATATCCATTGTAGGATAATTTTCAATATGGATAAAAATATGTATAGTGAAAAGTTTTTAAAGTTTATTGAGATGTGGGAAAAAGATTTTGGAATATCCCGCACAATTGATGAAAAAGTTTGCGTAGATCGTGATAATAACCCTATTCCATGGTACACCTATCCCGCTATTGAATATATATCGCAATTTGACTTCAGTAATAAAACAATTTTTGAGTTTGGTTGCGGTTATTCTTCATTGTTTTGGGCTAAACGAGCAAAAAACGTTATCAGCATTGAAGATAATCCGAGTTGGTTTGAAAAATGGCAAAAAGAATTTAACGAAGAAAATTTGGATATACGTTGGCGTGATGAAGGCGAAATTTATGAAAATGCCATTTTTGAAGATGAGCAAAAATATGATGTGATTATTATTGATGGAAAACGCCGTTTTCAATGTGCTCAAACAGCGATTGAAAAACTTACCGATGGCGGTATGATTATATTAGACGACAGTGACCGCATTAATACGAGTGATGAATATAAAAAAGCAATTAAAATTTTGCAGTCGGCAAATCTGTTACAAGTTGATTTTTACGGGTTTTGCCCTATGAATGCTTATACAAAAACCACAAGCATCTTTTTTATGCGCAATTTTAATTTTACTTCAAAATTTGATGTGCAACCGGTAAATGGTTTCGGTAACTTATGGTCTTTAAGTCGAAAAGACAGGAAAGCCCTATTTAATAAACTTAAATAATTTTTATTTTTAACAAAACGAGTGTAGAGCAAAATATTATGAGCATGAAAACTTTTTCTTCAGTACCTGTCGGATTTGATG
>JAZRHJ010000252.1:0-1840 GCA_045644695.1 Alphaproteobacteria bacterium
GATGAAAGTATCTTAAACGAAATATTAGAAAAAAATGAAGAAAAGCCTTATAGTGTTATAGTAGATGTAGCATTAAAGCCTTTGCCTAGCCAACGCGCTAAGGATAAAGATAATAATAATGACAATGATAAAGATAAAGATAAAGATAAAGATAAAGATAAAGACAATGCCGGACCTAAAAATAATAAAGAATCTGACGGTAAAAATGATAAAGGAAAAGACCCGATTAAAAATGATAAAGACAACAATATAAACGACAATAGCAAGGGAGACGACGGTAACGGACCGCCTCGAGGTGGGAGTGGTGGACAAATATTAACTAAAGATGATTTGGCAAAACTTCGCAATGGTCAACCTTTGCAAGCATCAGATCTCGCTACGAGCACCCCTATGTTAAACGAAGCCAATCAAAGTTCACAAAGTGTTGCTTCTGCAAATGACAAACCGTTATCAAGAAGAGAGGGGGTAGAAAATTTAAGACAAGGCAGACAGTTTAATGAAAGAGAACAAGTCAAACAGGTGCAGAAAACAACGTTAGATAAGTCTAAAATGCCTACACGTAGTAGAATAATGTAGTAGGATAGGTAAGAAAAACTATGGATAATTTAGAAAAATATATTGAGCATACATTGCTAAAGCAAGATGCGACTTTGGCAGAATTTGAAAAACTGTATAACGAAGCAAAACAATATAATTTTAGAGGAGTTTGCGTTAATCCTAAATATGTAAAAAATGCAAAAAAATCTTTAGCCGGTACCGATGTAAAAATTGTAACGGTAATAGGTTTTCCGTTAGGAGCCAACCTGAGCGAGGTTAAAGCATTTGAAACGCAAAAAGCAATATCTGACGGTGCTGATGAGATTGATATGGTTATCAATGTTTCTGCCATAAAAGATAACAATTGGGATTATGTTTTAGAAGACATTAAAGCAGTTAGAAATGCATGCTCCGAAAATGTGCTTAAAGTAATTTTGGAAACCGATTTATTAACAAGTGACGAAATTAGAAAAGCATGTGAAGTTTGTGTTCAAGCCAAAGCAGATTTTGTGAAAACATCTACCGGTTTTGTAAAAAACGGGGTTGGTGCAAAAACAGAAGATGTGAAGCTGATGCATAATACAGTTGCACCTTTTGGGCTTAAGGTTAAGGCCTCAGGAGGTATACGAGATAAAGTAAAAGCGCTCGAACTTATTAATGCAGGTGCTAAAAGTTTGGGTACAAGCGCAGGTGTTGCAATTGTGAAACCTGATATATTTGATTGAAAGATGGTTTAACTAACAAAAAAGCCTCCGACAAGGAGGCTTTTTTAGCAATTTGTAATAGCCAATTTTTCAAGTTCTTTGAGTTTATCTCTATAAACCATTGCTTGTTCAAATTCCAAATTAAGAGCGGCTTCTTTCATAAGTTTGGTATATTCTTTAATTTTTTTATCAATATTTTTCAAATCATTAATCGAAATTTTATCATCTTTAATGAAATCTGTTTCGGTCATTTCTTTTAATGTTGAAGAAATGCTCTTTTTAATGGTTTTTGGAGTGATGTTATGTTCTTGATTATATTTAATTTGTTTTGCTCTACGCCTATTTGTTTCATCTAAAGCAGATTTTATCGAACCGGTAATTTTATCCGCATATAAAATTACTTTTCCGTTAGAGTTTCTGGCTGCTCGGCCTATTGTTTGGATAAGTGAACGAGTAGAACGTAAAAAACCTTCTTTATCGGCATCTAAAATGGCTACCATTGAACATTCGGGAATGTCTAATCCTTCACGCAACAAATTAATGCCAACCAATACATCAAAAACACCAAGTCTTAAATCTCTAATAATTTCTATGCGTTC
>JAZRHJ010000253.1:0-7289 GCA_045644695.1 Alphaproteobacteria bacterium
ACCGCTTGGCCTCCGACTTTGCCCCCTACACTCTTAACCCTTGTTCTGACAACCCCTCAACTGCCGAATTTGCCGAACTCGTTTTTATTGACGATTTAAAACGTATGGAATTTATACCAGATAATTATTACAATTTTCACCCTGGAAGCCATGTCGGACAAGGCTTTGAAATAGGTATCAAAAAAATTGCCAACCTACTTAATAAGATTATAACCCCTAATCAAACAACCACCATCTTATTAGAAACCATGTCCGGAAAAGGAAGTGAAGTAGGTTCTACTTTTGAACAACTGCAAAACATTATAGATCTTACGAATTTAAAAGATAAAATCGGTGTATGCTTAGATACGTGCCATGTTTATTCTGCCGGATACGACATTGTAAACAATTTGAATTCTGTTTTAGAACAATTTGATAAAATCATCGGACTTAACAGGCTAAAAGCAATACACTTAAACGACAGCAAAATGCCTTTTAACTCCAAAAAAGATAGGCACGAACAAATCGGCAAAGGAACAATCGGGCTAGATGCTATTGTCAACATTATTAACCATCCGAAACTAAAACATCTTCCATTTGTTCTAGAAACCCCGAACGATTTAAACGGTTGGAAACAAGAAATTGCCCTTTTAAAAAGTTTAAGTTTATAACCATTAAAAAAAGAAAGTATGCCACTTTTCATACATACTTTCTTTTTAAATTTCGATTTTATTAAATTTACTTTAACAGAATTTTTCCTTCTAATGTAATTTCTGCTTCACTGCCTAAAGGTATTGTGGCAATAGGCGTTGTATGTCCCATGTCAATATTTGCAATAATCGGCATATTAGCAAGCGCCGGCTTATTTTTTAATATAAACTCCAGTTTTTCTCTTGTTACTTTAGAATTATTTTGAAAACGCCCGATAACTAATCCTTTAACATTATTAAAATCATCCTGATTAATTAAAGCCTGCAAATTGCGCTCAAACGTCAGCAAATCTGACATTTCGTCATCTTCTAAAAACAAAATGGTATTTTCCTTAAAACTCGGGCGATACTCTGTTCCTAAATGTAAAATAAACGTACATAAATTTCCGCCGATAATTGTCCCTTTTGCTTGACCTTTTTGTATATGCCACCAACCGTTATTTTCAATAAATTTGCGATTTTCCTGATCTAAAAACCACATATCATCGCTCCATTCATCAGATACCTTAAGTTCTTGTTTGTGACCTTCAAACAGTGTCTTTACCATATTTTCAAAAGTATATTCGCATCCTTTTAACATACCCAAAGAACTATAGTGCGGACCATAATATGTAACTAAACCTGTTTTTGCATAAAAAGCCGTATGAAGTGCCGTAATATCTGAGAAACCCATAAAAATTTTCGGATTATTTTTAATTAAATCATAATCTAAATGTTTAATAAGTTGGTTAGAGTTAAAACCTCCGATAACCGTTAAAATTGCTTTTACCGATTTATCGGCAAAAGCAGTATGAATATCATCAACACGTTTTTTTACATCGGTAGAAATTGTTAAATCACAATTTTCATCAGTTGTATTTGGCGCAAATACAACCTCTAAACCTAACGATTTAAGCCTATCTTCAGCAATTTTTCTGCAATCTTCTTTTATAAGTTTAAGGCTTCTGGATGGTGCAATAATCATAACTTTATCGCCTTTTTTTAATCTGTCGGGTATAATTGTCATTTTCTTTTTCTCCTTACAATTTATTGTTCTTGATATATATGTAAAATTGTTACCGGTTTTATATCGGTCGCTTTTAAAATTCTTTTTCTGATATGCCCTTTAATAAAATCTGTAACTTGCGAATTTAGACATTTGCATTCTTTAAGTTTTGCATTTATCAAAGGCAAAACCGTTTGTTTTATTTCTTCGGATAATTCTTTCCATTCTGTTTCTTCTAAAATATCTAAAGATGAAATTTGTAAATCTTTTAATTCTAAATCTTTAGATACGACGGCCGAAATAAACAATGAACAGTTATATGCAATGCGACGCCTGTTTTGTACCAATTCGGAATTTAGCGATACACATCTTGTTCTATCTACTCCCATAACATCCGAAACGGTTTCTTCCGTTTTATTAATTTTTCCGTCAAAAAGTAAAAAAATGTCTCCATTTTTACCGGAACAAACATCTTCAACACCGCAAGACAAAGCAAAGCGCTTATGTTCTCTGATAAACCGTTTATCACCATGAACCGGAAAAACAATTTTCGGTTTCAAAATTTTATACATCATTTTTAACTCTTCTTTTGATGCATGTCCCGATGTATGAACCAAATCTGTCTCTTCGGTAATAATCTTCCCGCCTTTTAATGCCATTTGTTCTTGCATTTTTTCAATTTTATCTTCATTTCCCGGAATAATTTTTGAAGAAAATATTATGGTATCATTTTGGCTTAACGTAACATATTTACTTTCGCCTTTGGCTATTTGGCTTAACGCACTGCGATAATTTGCCTGCGAACCAGTACAAATATACATTGCCTTATCTGACGTAATATCTTTTGCCTGTTCCGCACTATATGCAACCGGTGCATTTTGAAAATATCCGCACTCTTTTGCTATTTTCACATTAGTCAAAAGTGTTTTTCCCATCAAAATAGGTGTTCTTTGTGCCATATCTGCCGCAATTAATAAACTTTCCAAACGCATTAAATTAGAAGCAAAACAGGTAACAATTAACCCCCCTTTAATTTCCGGAATAATTTTACACAAACTCTGCCTTACATCATATTCGGAACACTGATGCTCATCAATTAAAACATTTGTTGAATCGCAAACAAATAAATCAACCCCATCTGCTCCGATTTGCTTTAATTTTTCAATCGGGTTTTTAAGCATTTCGGTTTTTGCATCATCAAAGCGCCAATCGGTAGCATGAAATATATTTTGATACTTTGTTTTTATAAACAACCCACAGGTTTGAGGAACCGAATGGACCATAGAAATAAATTCAACCTCAAATTCCTTAAGTTTTACCTTCATTGTATCATTAACACAGTTAAGCAAAACATCATTTTCCATATCATATTCTTTAAGGCGCTCTTTAACCAATGCTAAAGCAAAATCAGTGCCATAAACCGGACATTTTAATTGTGGCCAAATATGAGCAATTGCCCCCATATGATCTTCATGAGCATGAGTAATAAAAAGTCCTTCAATATCTTCTTGAAAATCGGCTAAAAATTTTGGGCTTGCATAACACATATCCATACCCGGATATTCATCATTTAAAAAACCGTATCCGGCATCAACCACAATCCATTTACCATTTGAACAGTAGGCAAACATATTCATACCGATATCATCGGCACCGCCTATTGGCACAAAATAAACTCCCTTTTTTTTCAAGTCTGCCATTTTTTAACTTTCATTCATAAACAAATCACCAACCAAAATTTTTTCTATGCCATTATCGGTTTTTAAGATAAGCACACCGTTATCATCAATGGTTAAAAACTTACCCGAAACAACTTGTTTTTCTTGTTTGATTATTACAAAATTACCCAAATTATAGGCATTGTCAAGCCAAGTTTTTTTAATTTTTTCAAATCCAATATTGTAATATTGGCTTAAAAGTTCGTCAAACGTATTAACAAAATACTCTAACATCTGAATTCTATTTGCGTTAATTCCTAATTTACAAAAATCTGTTGCATTATAATTTGCCTTATCAAGTTTTGGACTCGATAAAATATTTATTCCTATTCCCATAACCCAAAAATTTTCATCTGCCTTTTCAAACAAGATACCTGATATTTTTTCTTCATTTACCAATATATCGTTAGGCCATTTTATTTTTACATTATTACCGCCAACAAAGTGCTTAACAGTATTGAAAAGAGCAACTGCACTTAAAATTACCATTTTATTTAAATCGTGTAATTCAATTTCGAATGCAAACGATGCAAAAAGATTTCCTTCTTGTCCTAACCACTTACGCCCTCTTCTGCCACGCCCATTGTTTTGTTTTACTGCCGAAACAATGCAATTTTGCTTAAAAGAACAAACCAGTTTTTTTGCCTCATCATTCGTATTTTCGACAGCATCAAAATCTTTCCATATCCAGTTATTAAATTTATTCATTATCGTAACACCAAATTCAAAACTGCTGGTGCATCATAAAGCAAAAACTCCGGTTTGAAAATAAGTATGGCAACTAAAACCATATTAATCATCAAATAAACATATACACCATAATCAGGTCTGTTAAATTCTACCTCTTTATCGTTAAAATATACGGAACGAATAATTTGCAAATATGCAGACATTAGAATTATCATGCAAAAAAGCGCTATAAAAAGTATTCCGTAAGAATTGCTTGCCACAAAACTTTCCAATGCCGATAATTGCCCGATAAACCCCGGAAATGGAGAAATACCCATTAAAGAAACCATAAAAAACAACATAGCAGCAGATATAAAAGGACGAACTTTTGCAATACCGTTTATCATATTTAAGTTGGTTAAATAAACTCCATTACTCTTAAAACTATAAAATGAAGTATAAATACCAAACAGTGCCAATACGTATACTTGTAAATAAATAAATCCGCCCAATAAATTAGATGAATTAAAAGGAGATACCAAAAGTAGCATAATACCCCAATTATAAACACTGCTATATGCAAAAATCTTTCTTAAATTTCTGCTTGAATTTGCACCTATTGCCCCAAAAATTAAAGAAACTATACCAAAAACTGAATATACAAAATTAAGTTCTGTTGCAAAAGAGGTAAAAACAATAGTGTTTAATTTAACAAATACGGCAAATAATGCAAACAACGGAACCAAATTTAAATATGCGGCGACCGGCAAAACCGTATAAGCAACAACATCAGCAAAACAAAAATGTAAAGGAGCAACATTGAGCAAAAATAAAACAAAAAACAATATGCAACAAATAATTAATAATGCATCATTTATATCCGATAAACCGATAAATTCGGCAACACTGTAATATGACCAATTTTCGTACCCCAAAATACATAATGCAATTATCATTAATACCATAAATAAAAAAACACTAACTAAATATCTTGCGCTAATATTATGAAATTCTTCGCTTTGGTCGCTAAACCTTAAAAATCTATAATTTACAAAAGATAAAATTCCCAATCCGCAAAACAAAATTGACACATCAATTGCTTTTATAACAATATCAAACCCCAGCAATGCGACTATTGATAATATACAAAATAAACACGAATCAATATCTTCGGATATAAACCATTTTATTGATAACGAGAGCCATGCAAACATAATCAATGCGCTTAAAACATAAAACAAAACTGTATACGAACTCACATCAAACAACGACGGAAAAACAACTTTATTGTAAAATAAAACCGAGAAAAAAGCACTTATAACAACCGCAACTTTAGTGGTTTTGAAATAACTTCGGATAGAGGCATTAGTAAACATTTTTTGTATTAATAAAACCAATACACCCAATAACAAAGAAATTTCAGATAACAAATATAAAATATTCTCTAACATCATTTTTCCTATCAATAAGCAAACCAAAGAGGTTTAAACAGTGATAAAAACAAAATCATCATTACCACGATACATACAACAAATTCCATATTATCAATATCATATATTTTTTCTTGATAAACCAATGGGCAACTATCATCTTTTAGTGTATACAAATTTTGCAATAACATTATGGCAGCCAAAAGCAACGTAACAATTACTGCTGTTCCAATATATAAACTAACATTAAAAATTTCAGATATTATGATAAAATTATTCCAAAACAATGCTGAAACAGGCAGACCTATTGCTGCTAACAATAAAGCAGAATATGCTAAAGATGCTTTAGGCAACAAACACAAAATACCCACAATATTTGACGATAATTTACCTCCTTCCCGTTCAATATGGGTAACAAGCATAGTTAATGCCGACATAATTAAAATAAAAGCAAACAAAGAGTATGAAATATTATCAATCAAAATATCGGTTGGCAAAAACACACCAATTAAATAAAGCAAATAATACACAAGAGTATACGCAAAAAATTTTTCTTTTGTAGATATATTTGAAAAACCGCTAAACGAAATAAATAACATTGTAACAATACACAGCACCTCAAAAATTGGAGCCAAAGATGAAATTTCATTAGGAATATTTGCTGGCCAAAATCGCATAAACCCATATAATCCGACAACCGGCATTAAATTAACTTCAATAAAAATCAACGGATTTTTAATTAAGTTGCTCATAGATGTAATCCAATAATGAAAAGGCCAAACCGGAATTCTGGATACAAATGCCAAAAATATAGCACTCCAAACCCAAATGCCATATTCTTTTGCTAATTCTACATTTGAAATTTGATTAATTTTTATACTTTTACCATCTAAGGCATAGATAGCAACCACAGCACTCAAAAACAAAAAAGCGCCAATAAAATTATAAAGATAATATCTTGAAATTGCTTTATATTTTTTACCTCCAATACTAATACCTGCCTGCATAAATATCGGTAAAATCATTAATACAAAAAATGTATAAAAAGAAAAAATATCTACGGCAGCAAAATAGGCATTACACGAGCACAAAAAACACATAGCAAAAAACAAGACAGATTTTTGATAATTTTTATTGTTCTTAACACTCAAAACGCCTACTAAAATAGCCAAATGGACGGCCAAAATTAACAATAACGCCGTAATATCAATACCAAAAATAATATTTACTCGCGGTAAAATAGGCCACACAAAAGATGTTAATGCCTGTAAATCATTATTTTGAGTTTCAATATCGGCAAAAAGTCTTAAAATAAGAAAAACATTACTCAAAATTGTTAAAATTGCTACATGAACTGCATTTTGCTTATTTTCATTATAGGAAGATACAACAAAAACTCCTCCCAATAACGGCAAAAAAATTATAATTAATAACAAAATTTGTGACATAATTAATTTTCCCTAAAAAAGCACCATAAAACAATTAAAATCGCTAAAATAATGTTAAACACATAGTATATTACCCAATGTCTGGCAGATTTTCTGAAAAGACGTATAGTAAAATTATTTAATGACGAAAATAACGAAGAAACAGTTTTTTCAATAAACATAAAATCAAATAAAACTGTCAACCACCTACCCATAATTTTAATGGGATTAACTATTATAACATCATATATATGAGCAAAAAAATCTATTTTTTGTAATTTTACGTTCAATTGTTTGTCATTATAAACAAATTTTAACGGATATAATTTCAAAAACAATAAATATGCTATGGATGCCATAGATTTTATTGA
>JAZRHJ010000254.1:0-1179 GCA_045644695.1 Alphaproteobacteria bacterium
AAAGATAATCTTTAGCCGCATTAAACTCTTTTTTTGTTGCTCCTTTTGATGCAAAATTACGCATTTGTTCCAATATTAAATTTTTCATTTTATCATAATTTTCTTCTACACAAGAAAAACCTCCCAAAATAAGTGGGGATAACTCGTCTATTGCCAAATAAGTATAAACACCGTATGTCAGCCCTTCTTTTTCCCTTGTTTCAAGCGATAATCTTGATGTTAAACCCGAACCACCAAAAATATGATTTGCTATATATAACGGATAAAAATCTTTATCTAACCTTTTAACACCTCTTAATGCAAACGAACTGATTACTTGAGCGGTTTGTCTTTCTATTTTTATGGTTTGTGCCGTTAAATTTAGTTTTGGTGCATCTAATTTTTTGTTATCTGATTTTTCCTTAATTTGCGAAAAAATTTTATCAATAAATTTGCTTGCTTCATCGGGTGTAATATTTCCGGCAACACCTATAATTAAATTCTCCTTACTCAAATTATTTTGTAAAAACTCTTTAATGTCATCGGTTTTTAGGCTTGCAACACTTTCAGCCATTGTTTCAAACGTTCTTGAATAAGGATGATTACCATATAGAGTTTTTTTAAATTTAATACCTAATTCAGATTGCGGAGTTTCTTTTTGTGTTTTAACCAAAAGCGCAAACTGATTTTTTAAGGTTTCCAAATAGTTTTCATCAAGCAAAGGTTCTTTAAGCACTTGCTCTAACATATCGAAGGCCTGCTCTTTATTATTTGAAGGTGTTGTCATATAACCTATAAAGTCATCTTTGTCGGTGTTAAATGCTATAGCAACTCCGTTTAATTGCAATAAATTATGATAATTTTCATAATTATATTTTTTTGTTCCGCCTCCCAGCATTTGAGCCGATATTATCGACACGCCCTGTTTATTGTCAAAATCATATGCAAAACCGGCTTTCGCAAAAGAAAAACTTAAACTGATAAGTTCTATTTGATTATCTTCAATCAACCAATATTTTATTCCTTTTTCAGTAACAAATTCTTGCGGCATCTTGGTAAATGTCTTTTCCTTTAGTTCCGACTTTGCAACTATTCTATCAAAATTAATAATATTTTGCTGATACACAATGTAAAGAATTATTAATATTAAGCTGAGTAATGTATAAAAAAACTTATTCATCGGCATCTCCTTTTTGATTT
>JAZRHJ010000255.1:0-1081 GCA_045644695.1 Alphaproteobacteria bacterium
GGAGATTTTTTATGAAAAGAGGTTTTAGTTTGTTTTTTGCAGCAATATTACTGACATCTTGTCAAGCAGATATTGCATCTAATCAATATAGCACAAGTTCGGTAGGGGTTGCTAGTTCTGCTTCCGAGTGTTCGGTTGTTAGTGTGCGGCAAGTTAATGTTAAGAGTAATAATGGCCTTGGAACTGTTATTGGAAGTGTTGCCGGAGGTGTAGCCGGTTATTCTATCGGAAGCGGTTCTACTGCTCATAATTTGGGTGCTATAGGAGGTGCTGTTTTGGGTGGTATGATTGGAGATGCTACTCAAGGATCTCTTTCTTCTCAAAGCGGATTTGAATATATTGTAAAACTTTCTAACGGACAAATTATGACACTTACTCAAGGTAATGATGTGTTATTGACACCTGGACAAAGATGTATGATTTTATTTGGTAATCCGGCACGCTTAATTGCATACTAATTTATTTATATTAAGTTAACTCTGTTGTTAAGAATTAAACTTGACAGCAGAGTTTTATTTATATATGAGAATATAGATTAATTGTTAAGAGTGAGTTGTAAATGTCTTTTAATAAAATTGTTCGCAGTATTTATGATTATATGTTAAAGTTATCTGCCGATAAAAATGCTGTGTGGTTTTTGTTTTTAGTGGCTTTCGCCGAAAGTTCTTTTTTTCCTATACCTCCGGATATTATGATTATTCCTATGGTTTTGGCACTGCCGAAAAATGCATATAAAATTGCTGCTCTTGCCACAATTGCCAGTGTTTTAGGCGGATGCTTAGGTTATCTTATTGGTGCGGTTTTCTTTGATTTGATTGCAGAGCCTATATTAAATGCTTACAATGCAATGGATAAATTTAAGGAATTTGAAGGATATTATCATAAATTTGGTGCATGGATTGTCTTTGGTGCTGGAATTACTCCTTTCCCGTATAAAATTATTACTATTGCAAGCGGAGTAGTTCACCTTAATGTGCTTATATTTATATTAGCATCTGTTTTTGCTCGTGGAATCAGGTTTTATTTTGTCGCATGGTTATTGAAAAAATATGGTGAACCGATGAAAATGTTTATAGAAAAA
>JAZRHJ010000256.1:0-2824 GCA_045644695.1 Alphaproteobacteria bacterium
ATGTCTTCAATATTACTGGTGTTGGTAAGGTTGGTGGTTGTATGTTTACTGAAGGTATTGTTAAACGTGGAGCAAAAGTTCGTTTACTTAGAGACAATGTTGTAATTCATGATGGTTCTCTTGCACAACTAAAACGCTTTAAAGAAGATGTAAAAGAAGTTCGTGAGGGTTATGAATGTGGTATGAGTTTTGAAAATTATAATGATATTCAAGTTGGTGACTTCATTGAATGTTATGAATTAGAAACAATTGCTGCTAAGTTATAAAGGAGAATCAAAATGTCTACAAAAGAACCTTCTCAAAGACAACTTCGTGTCGGACAGGAAATTAAAAAAATTATCACTTCTGTACTTGAACGAGGAGATTTGCGCAGTAAAGAAGTTAGAGAGGCCATTATTACGGTAACAGAGGTCAGAGTATCACCTGATTTAAAATATGCTACTGCATATATAATGACCTTAAACGGCAAAAATTTAGGTTTAGTACTGGAAATGCTTAATGAAGAAGCGTGGATATTCAAAAAGCAAATCGGTACAAAGTTACAATTAAGGTATACGCCTGATATCAACTTCAGAGTCGACGATACATTTACAGAAGTCGACAGAATTGAAAACTTGTTAAGAAATCCTAAAGTTGCACAAGACTTGGCAAAACCCGATAATTTAGACGAAGCAGAATAAAAAACCCCCGTTAACATCAGTTAACGGGGATTTTTTTATATACATCAATTTATCTTATATAGGTAATTTAAATCCATCTGACAATGCGATGATTTTTTAAATTTTGCAGGTTCCTTAAATCTTTCTTTAGTGAAATCTTCAAGCATTTCTCTTATATGTGAGAAATTATCCCCATAACCTACGATGTCAACTTTGCTGTCAAAATATAAACAATAACCTAAAAAACAGCCTCTTCGCATATACAATATGTTATGTTAAAAATTCCGGCAGGTCCAATTATTTTATTATTGACAATTAATATTTTGTATTAAAGAGAAGAAGCCATTATATAATATTGCATAGGTGTAATTTCTTCTGCTCGCATAGTTAAATCTACCTCTGCCATATTACAAGCATACTCTATACCCTGAATTGATTTCAAACTTTGTCGTATCATTTTGCGACGCTGTCCAAAAGCTTTTTCAGTTATCATTTCTATTTTTTTCATAATATTTGTTTCAATAACACTTTCAGCCGGTTGAAATAACAAGACTGTTGACCAAATTTTAGGAGCCGGAACAAAACACTCCGGATTAATATCAAACAATTTTTCAACCCTTGCACATAACTGTGCCAACACCGAAATTCTGCCATAATTTTTAGTTTTAACCGGAGCCATAATTCTTTCAGCAACTTCTTTTTGAAACATTAATGTCAATGCATTAAAACATGTCATTTTTTTAAGCCATCCGATTAGCAAAGGAACCGAAATATTATAGGGCAAATTGCTTATAATTTGCTTATTTTCACCTTCAAATTCAGACAAATCAATTCGTAGTGCATCATTATTAATAATTTGCATATCAATACCAGTTTCAATGCACAACTCATTCATAATTTTAATGCACCTGTCGTCCATTTCCACAACGGTAACTTTTTTCGGATTATTGGCAATAATGGCTCTAGTTAATCCGCCGGGACCTGGTCCAATTTCAAAAACACACGACTCTGAAAAATCTTTCAGTCCCTGTTTTTCAAGTGACATCTTAATAATTTTATCTGGAATGTTCTGATTAAGCAAAAAATTTTGCCCTAAAGATTTTTTTGCCATTAAACCATTTTGATTAACAACATCTCTTAATGATAATTTAAAATCCATATTAAGTCCTACGATTTATAATTGCCTTATTTCTTAAATCTCTGATATATTTTTCTGCTACTTCTTCCATTTTTTTACTTTTAAGCATATTTTTAATTTCATTTTCGCTCATATCCGGCGCTTTATCTACCCCGGGAACATAAACTTTTTCAAGTTTTAAGATATAAACATCTTTTCCTAGTGTAATCGGATTTGATATATCTCCTTCTTTCATGGTAAGTAACACTTTTTCAAGTGGTATTGCTAATTGACCTTTAGTAATCCACCCTAGTCTTCCCCCATTTTTAGCACTAAAACTTTCTGAAAATTGCATGGCATATAGTTCAAAACGAGGATCTTGACGCAAGTTTTCAACTAAATTTTCAATTCCATGCGCCTTATTTTTTGGAACAACAATTTCAGAGACTAAGAATTTGTGTTTTTTAATATCATTTTTCACGCTTTTGATAGCATCCTCAATTTCCCTGTTAGATACGAACACACTTTGAGCCGCCTTTTTTTGCACCAATCTGCTCCAAGCCATTTCTGCCTTCATTTGTGAACGAAATACATTTTCATCAACTTGTGCTTTTTTTAGCATTTGTTTAAATTGCGCTAACGAAACTTGATTTGTCTTAGCAAAATTTTGCATTCCTTCATCAAGTTCTTCTTCTGTAATATTAACCGAATTTTGCAACGCTTCCTGCAATTTAATTTTTTCATCAATTGCTGCTTGTAACACTTTTTCGATAACCATAGTTTTAGTTTGATCATTAACCGGAATTTGAGTTGTAGCAACAAAAGCATTAATTCTATCTTGCATATCTCGACTTGTAATAATTTCACCATTTACTTCTGCAAAAATTTTTAAGCTGTTACCAAATAAATTAACCGGTTTTAAGGCTTCTGCACGGCGACGCATTTCTTCTTCATATGCTTTTTGGCGCATTTGCTCTTCATATTCGGCTCTTTTTCTCATTTCTTCTTCATATGCTTGTCTTTGTATTTGTTCTTAAGTCGGATCGTA
>JAZRHJ010000257.1:0-4210 GCA_045644695.1 Alphaproteobacteria bacterium
GAGTATAATAAAAATGAAAATTAAACCTTTACACGACAGAGTTTTGGTTCGCGTCGTTGAAGAAGTTACAAAGACATCGGGCGGAATCATTATTCCTGATACAGCAAAAGAAAAACCTTTAGAAGGCATTGTCGAAGCAGTAGGAACAGGCAAAATTGCTCCCGACGGAAAAGTTATTGCATTAACGGTTAAAGAGGGGGATAAAGTTTTGTTCGGTAAATATGCCGGAACGGAAATTAAACTCGATGGCGAAAGCCTGTTGATGATTCGTGAAGAAGATTTACTTGGTATTATTCAATAAGGAAAGGATTTTTTTATTATGGCAGCAAAAGATATTGAATTTGGAAGCGATGCTCGCGCTAAAATGTTAAAAGGTGTTGAAACGCTCGCAAAAGCCGTAAAGGTAACATTAGGTCCGAAAGGCAGAAATGTTATGCTAGATAAATCTTACGGCGCACCAAAAATTACTAAAGATGGTGTTTCGGTAGCTAAAGAAATTGAGCTTGCCGATAAATTTGAAAATATGGGTGCGCAACTTGTAAAAGAAGTTGCTCAAAAAACCGCCGATAAAGCAGGTGATGGCACCACAACCGCAACTGTTTTGGCCGAAGCAATTATTAAAGAAGGATGTAAAGCAGTTGCTGCCGGCATTAATCCGATGGATTTAAAACGTGGTATTGATATGGCAGTAGAAGCAGTCGTTGCAGACGTAAAATCTCGTTCAAAAGAAATTAAATCTTCAGAAGAAATTGCTCAAGTAGGTACAATTTCTGCCAATGGCGATACCTCTATCGGTGAATATTTGGCAAGAGCAATGGAAAAGGTCGGTAATGATGGTGTAATTACCGTAGAAGATGCAAAAGGTTTGGAAACCGAACTTGATGTTGTTGAAGGTATGCAATTTGATAGAGGTTTCTTATCTCCGTATTTTATGACCAATGCCGAAAAAATGAATTGCGAATACGAAAATCCGTTCATTTTGTTCTATGATCAAAAAATTTCCAGTTTACAACCTTTATTACCGGTATTAGAAGCTATTGTTCAATCGGGACGTGCCCTTCTTATTGTGGCCGAAGATATTGAAGGTGAGGCGTTAGCCACTTTAGTTGTTAACCGTATTAGAGGCGGTTTGAAAGTTTGTGCCGTAAAAGCCCCCGGTTTTGGCGACAGAAGAAAGGCAATGTTACAAGATATGGCCATTTTAACTGGCGGTCAGGTTGTTTCTGAAGAACTCGGCATGAAAATTGAAAATGTGACATTAGATATGTTGGGTACTGCAAAACGTATCGAAGTTACAAAAGATGATACAACCATTATTGATGGCGCTGGTGATAAAGAAGAAATTAAGGCAAGAGCCGCTCAAATTAAACAAGAAATTGAAGTTACAAAATCAGATTATGATCGTGAAAAATTAAATGAACGTTTGGGCAAACTTTCAGGTGGTGTGGCAGTTCTTCGAGTTGGAGGCGCTTCAGAAGTTGAAGTTAAAGAGAAAAAAGACCGTATTGATGATGCCTTAAATGCAACAAGAGCTGCTGTTAAAGAAGGCGTTGTTGCAGGTGGTGGTGTAGCATTATTGTATGCTTCAAAAGTTTTAGATGCTTTAACACCTTCTAACGAAGATCAAAAAGCCGGAATTAACATTATTCGCAAAGCAATTCAGGCTCCGATTCGTCAGATTGCAGAAAATGCAGGTGTGGATGGAGCAGTTATTGTCGGTAAGCTTTTGGAAAGTAAAGATACAAACTTTGGCTATAATGCCCAAAAAGGTGAATATACCGATATGATTAAAGCCGGTATTGTTGACCCGACAAAAGTTGTACGAACCGCTTTACAAGACGCGGCCTCAGTTGGCGGACTTTTAATTACAACCGAAGCAATGGTTACTGAAAAACCAACAAAAGAATGTCACTGCGGCGGCGGATCCGGCGGTATGCCGGGAGGAATGCCGGGTGGAATGGGGTTCTAAACCTATAAATAATAAAAACTTCTAAACACAATTGTTTAGAAGTTTTTTTTGTAAAAAATGGTTTTTGTCATTTTTTTACTTGCTTTTGCCAAAAAGTTGTGATATATATGCTTATATAAACTAATTATTAATTCTTAAAAATTATGAAGAAGAACGAAAGAAGAAATTTGGCGGCACTTGAGAATGTTAACATGCTCATTATCAACACTAAGGTTGATGAGTATATCAAGAGAAATGAGTTGCTTCCGACAGAGGATAAGATTCGCCTTGTGAAGATAACATTGCGTCACCCTGTACACCATTTTCCAACAGGCATTCCGTTTATAGCGGCTGTTAGAAAGTGTGGTGAGAAGCAAGTTGTTTTCTCTATCAAGCGCACCAAGTTTGCCGTTATCAACGATATCGACATCTGTTCAGAGACCAATGTTGGTAAAGAGTTCGAGATTAGCGGTGTTCGCTATGTGCAGATGGACACTATTAACGGATATCCAAGATTTAAACCGGTTAAGCTATGAGAGAAATGCTAACGATGGCCTTTCTGTTGCTGTCAATTCCGTTGATGTTTCCAAGGAATATGCCTAAATCTTTGGAAACGTTCAAGCCTCCGCTTGTTGCTTTAATTGGCAAGGATGAGGCACTAGAGGCTCTTATTGAGGCAAACAAACTCAGTAATCAGCCCCAAAAAAGAAAATATTAATTAAATTAAAAACCCTCGGAAAATTTCCGAGGGTATCTTTTTTAAAATATTTGATTATTTTTTACTTTAAAAAATTGAGCATCATCTTTTAAGACATTGAAAATATTTGCATCAGTTGATGTGAACCATGCCTGAAGTTTTAAATCTTTAATCTTATAAAGCAAAGCATCTCGTTTGACATCATCTAAATGAGTAGTAACTTCATCAAGAAGTAAAACAGGAGCAAATCCTTTATCTAAAATTTGGCATTTTGTATGTGCTAATATTATACTGATAAGTAAAGATTTTTGTTCACCTGTTGAGCACAGTTCTGCGGGCATGTTTTTCTTTTTATAATATACTTTAAAATCAGTTCTGTTAACGCCGTCGACATAATCATTGCAAACAACGCTGCGACGAGATTTTTTTAAATTATTTATATAAAAATCTTCCACATCAACAGCCGGCATTTTATCGAGAAGTTTTTCGATTGTACCGTCAAGTTCAAGCATAATATCAGGAAAAACATCATCGTGTTCATTAAGGGTAAAAGTATTAAGTCGTGCAACCAATTCTCGACGTGCAGCCGCAATAGCAACACCTAAACCAGCCATTTCTTCTTCTAGTGAGGTTAGCCAAAGATTATCGTTGCAGCCGTTTTTTAATAGTTGATACCATTGCTTATAAAGATGTTCAAAATTTGCTGTACGTTTTGCATGTTCAACATCAAAAGCATATACGATTCTATCTAAAAAACTGCGTCTAGGTTGTGTTCCGCCCAAAAAAAGCCTGTCCATTTGCGGAGTTACCCAAATCGGACAAAGATATTTTCCTAAATCGGCTTGTGAAGAAACTTTTTGCCCGTCAATTTGTACTATTCGTCGTTCAAAAGTTTTTATCTCGTCATCGGTTTCTTTTTGATTTTTGTGAGCGCCTGTACCTAAAGTGTGTTCTTGATTGTTTTTCTTTATAATAGCAGAAACGGCCCAATTGAGCGATTCGCTTGATGGTGTATAATCAGCGCTTATTAATGCCGGAGTAATGCGCTTTATATCGGCAAGCCTAGCTCCTCGTAAACCTTTTCCTGCAGTTAAAAAAGAAATTGCCTCCAAAATATTTGTTTTGCCGCTTCCGTTTTCTCCGGTTAAAATAATTGGGCAAAAATCGGCATTAATACGTAAGTAGGCATAGTTTCTAAAGTCGGTTAAAGTCAGGCGAGAAACGCCTGACTTTTCCTTAACAACATCATTAATTTTAATTGCTAAACTGTCCAATTAAAACCTCAAAAATTATACACGCATCGGCATCAATACGTAAATAGCGCTTGAATCTGAAGTGTCGTGAATAACCGAGGGTGAAGAACCGTCAGAAAAACTAATCTTAACATTTTCACCTTTAATTTCAGATAAAATATCTAATAAATAACGGAAATTATACCCAACTTCTAAAGCATCGTGTTCATATTTTGCTTCTAATTCTTCCAAAGCGCTACCTAAATCAGGACTTGAAGTTGTTAGAACAATGTGATTTTTGCCGGTAATAAGTTTTATGGCTCTAGTTCTTTC